>JAAFHE010000014.1 GCA_013298265.1 Lysobacterales bacterium
GCCGGCTACACGCGCGAATCCCTGGGCCGGCAGTCGCGTCGCGGCCGCGAGGGTAACGTCGGTGTGTTCGTCGGGGTGATGTACGAGGAATACCAGCTTTACGGCGCGCAGGCGCAGACCGTCGGACACGTCATCAGCCTGAGCGGCAGTCCTGCGTCGATCGCCAATCGCGTCTCGTATTTCTGCAACTTCCACGGCCCGAGCCTCGCGGTCGACACGATGTGCTCGTCGTCGCTCACCGCCATCCACCTCGCCTGCGAAAGCCTGCTGCGCGGGCAGTGTGAAGCAGCGCTCGCCGGCGGCGTGAACGTCAGCGTGCATCCGAACAAGTACCTCATGCTGGCGCAGGGCCGCTTCCTTTCCAGCGACGGCCGCTGCCGCAGTTTTGGTGAAGGCGGCGACGGCTACGTGCCGGGCGAAGGCGTCGGCGCGGTGTTGTTGAAGCCGCTGTCGAACGCGGTCGCCGACGAAGACCGCATCTACGCGGTCATCCGCGGCAGCTCCATCAATCACGGCGGCAAGACCAACGGCTTTGCGGTCCCCAACCCGGTCGCCCAGGCCGATCTCATCGCGCAGGCGCTGCAAGACAGTAATGTCGACGCGCGAACGATCAGCTACCTCGAGGCCCACGGCACCGGCACATCGCTTGGCGATCCTATCGAGATCCGCGGCCTGGTCAGCGCGTTCCAGGCGCAGACGCCCGACAAGGGCTTCTGCGCCATCGGGTCGGTCAAGTCGAACATCGGCCACTGCGAAAGCGCAGCCGGCATCGCGGCGCTGACGAAGGTGCTGCTGCAGATGAAGCACGGGTTGCTGGTGCCCAGCCTGCATTCCGAAACGCTCAATCCGTACATCGACTTTGCCGACACGCCTTTCGTCGTCCAGCGCGAGCTGAGCGAATGGCCGCGCGCGGTGGGCGCAGCGCTGCGCGAGCAGCCCAGGCGCGCGGGCATTTCCTCCTTCGGCGCCGGCGGATCCAATGCGCATCTGGTGGTCGAGGAATATCTGCAGGCGACTACGCGCCGGGCAACGACGGCGGCCTCCGCGCACCTCGTTCTGCTGTCGGCGAAATCCGAAGAGGCGCTGCAGCGGCAGGTTCGCCAATTGCTGGCGTTCGCCGAGTCGGCCGGTGCGGACGACCTCGCCGATATCGCCTACACCTTGCAGGTCGGCCGCGAAGCGATGGAGTTCCGCCTGGCGCTGATAACGGACAGCGTGGGTGAACTGTGCGAAAGACTGCGCGCCTGCGCGGCCGGCGAGACCGACGTACCCGGCTGCGGGCGCGGTGAAGTCAAGCGCAACAAGGAGCTGCTGGCGGCGTTCGCCGGCGACGACGATCTGCAGCGGGCGGTGGAGTCGTGGCTGGCACGCGGCAAGCTCGAAAAGCTGCTCGAGTTCTGGGTGAAAGGCCTGCGCATCGACTGGAACGGCCTGTACGCGAATGAAACACCACCACGCCGCATCGCGCTGCCGACGTACCCGTTCGAGCGCGAGCGCTACTGGATCGGGTTGCGTGAACTCGGTCTGGAGCCGGCGGTCGCGGAGAAGGTCGAGGTGGCGGTACGCGAGAGCGTGCTGAGCAAGGGATGGCGGGAGGCGCCGCTGGCCGGACCGGTGGCGACGGTCGGCAGCGTGTTGATCGTGGCGGACGCGGGTACGCGCACGCTGGCGCAGGCGTTGGCTTTGCGCGCGGCGCATAGCCGGATCGTGCGTAGCGATGAGGACGAGTGGCGTGGGACGGTGGACTGGAGCGAGTGGGAAGCGCTGGTCGACGTGACGGGGTGCGGCGAAGCGTCGGTTGAGGAACTGGCGTGGGTCGAGATCGTGCAGGCGTGGGTGCAGGCGCGCGCGCCGCTCGGCGGGCGTGCGCTGTGTGTGACACGGGATGACGCTGCGGCGCTGCGCGCGGGTTTGTACGGGATGCTGCAAAGCGAGTATGGGCGGATCCGATCGCGTCACGTCGATGTGGACGATGTGGACGGCGAGGCGTGGATGGCGCAGGCCGTACAGGAACTGGGTGCAACCGACGATGCGGTCGAGGTGACGTACCGGGACGATCGGCGCTATCGGGCTCAGCTGGAAGAAGGGATTCTGGCGGCAGAAGCAGTCGAGTTGGACTGGGCGCCGGAAGGTGTGCTGTGGATCACGGGGGGCACGCGCGGGCTGGGCCTGGCGTGCGCGCGGCATTTCGTGCGGCGGCACGGGGTGAAGCGGCTGGTGCTGACGGGCCGTGAGACGCTGCCCGAGCGTGCGCAGTGGCAGGCGCGCGCGGTGCAGGCGGATGCGACGGGCCAGAAGTTGCGCGCGCTGCTGGCGCTGCAGGCCGACGGCGTGACGGTCGAAGTGACGTCGGTTGACCTGTGCGACGAGGCGGCGCTGGAGCAGGAGATGCGTCGCCTGCAGTCGCTCGGCCCGATCCACGGGGTCCTGCATTGCGCCGGTCTGGCCGATGCGCAGACACCGGCCTTCGTGCGCAAGACCGTGTCAGGCATTGCCGCCGTGCTGGCGCCAAAAGTGGCAGGGCTGGAGACGCTGTTGCGTTGCCTGCAGGGATCCTCATCGCTGCGCTTCTGTGTGCTGTTCTCGTCGATTTCGGCGGCGGTGCCGGACCTGGCGACGGGCCAGGCCGACTACGCGATGGCGAACGCGTACATGGACCACGTCGCGCGGCGCGAGCAGGCCGGTGATCTGCCGGTCGTGAGCGTGCAGTGGGGCAGCTGGAACGAGAGCGGGATGGGCGAGGCGAAGAGCCGTGTGTATCGCGAGCTGGGTCTGCTGAGCCACAGCGACGAGCAGGGGATGCAGTGGCTGGACCGGATCGTGGGGGCGCAGCGTCGTGGTGTGCTGGCGCCATTGCAGGTGGACGGTTCGCGCTTTGACGCACAACGGTTGCTGCGGCGGCGCGATCCCCCACCGGTCCGCGCGCCGGCGGCAGCGGCTGCCGCAGCGCCGTCAGCGCCGTCGGGCGAGGGGCTGTTGCCGCAGGTGGAGGGCTGGCTGCGCGCGTTGTTTGCGCAGCAGTTGCAGATGCCGCTGGACAAGGTCGACGTGGAGACGCCGCTGCCGGACTACGGCGTGGACTCGGTGCTGCTGATGCAGGTGCTGGTACCGATCGGCGCGCAGGTGAACGACACGCTGGATCCGTCGATCCTGTTCGAGCACCAGACGATCACCGCGTTCGCGCGCTGGCTGTTATCGAAATACGAGGCGGTGCTGCGGGCGAACCTGTCTGCAGGCGAGGCGGCGGCCGAGGTGGCCCCGTCGGCGCGGATGAACGTCGGGCCGACTACTGTGTTGCCGGCGCGGGCCGTGCCGCCGCCGGTGGCGGGCGAGGCGCTGGCGATCGTGGGGCTGTCGTGCCGCTTTGCGGGGGCAAGCGACGTGTCGGCGTACTGGGATCTGCTCGCGCAGGGCCGCAGCGCGATTGCGCGCGTACCGTCGTCGCGTTGGGGTGAGACCGGCGCGGACGACTGGGCGGCCCTGTTGGAGGACGTGAATCACTTCGACCCGGAATACTTCCATGTGCTGCTGGCCGACGCGCGGGCGATGGACCGTCAGGCGCTGCTGGTGCTGGAAGAAAGCCTGAAGGCCTGGCATCACGCCGGTTACGCGGCGGCGGAGCTCAAGGGGACACGCAGCGGCGTGTATCTGGGCGCGCGCGGTCAGTTCCGCGCGGATGCGGTGAGCCTGCGCGAGGCGGTCAATCCGATCCTGGCGATGGGACAGAACTACCTGGCGGCGAACATCTCGCAGTTCCTGGATCTGCGCGGACCGAGCCTGGTGGTGGATACGGCATGTTCGTCGGCCCTGGTGGCACTGAACATGGCCGCCCAGGGCCTGCGCAGTGGCGAGATCGATGCGGCGCTGGTGGGCGGGGTGAGCCTGCTGAACGATCCGGGGGCGCTGCGGCTGTTCGAGCAGCGCGGCATCCTGCAGCGCGGCGCGTTCCACATATTCGATCGCCGGGCGCAAGGGGCAATCCTCGGCGAAGGGGTAGGGATGGTAGTGCTCAAGCGCCAGGCGCAGGCGGTGGCCGACGGTGACCGGATCTACGCGCTGGTGCGGGCGGCGGCGGTGAACAACGACGGCCGCACGGCAGCCCTACGGCGCCGAACATGCATGCGCAGAAAGACGTGATGCAGCAGGCGCTGGATCGCAGCGGCTGGCGCGCCGAGGACATCAGCCACATCGACGTGAACGGCTCGGGTTCGGAGATCACGGACCTGCTGGAACTGCGCGCGATCGAGGCGGTGTATCGCCCGGACCGGTTATCGACGTGCGAGCTCGGATCAATGAAGCCCAACATTGGCCATCCTTTGTGCGCGGAGGGCATCGCGAGCCTGATCAAGGTCGTCCTGATGCTGCATCACGGCCAGCGCGTACCGTTCCTGTCGGCGCGAGAGCCGATGGCGCACTACGACCTGGACGCATCGCCGTTCCGCTTCACGCGCCAGTTGCGGCCGTGGGGCGAGGCGCCGCGGGTGGCGGCGATCAACTCGTTCGCCGACGGGGGCACGAATGCCCATGTGATCGTGGAGGGCGCCGTCGCGCACGCCGATGCCTGGCGACAGCCGATACCGGCACCTGTGCTCAAGAGAGTGTGGCTGCCGGCACAGTCTTCACCGGCGGAACGCGAAGCCGCGAACGACCTCGATCGCACGGTGGAAACTGGCAGGCGTCCCCCGCTTGCAGCATCCAGACGCAGCGCGAGCCGGCGCGCGGAGCGGCCGAACGGCGAGTCTTTCGCGCCGACGGCGATGGCGAACGAAATCCCGTTGACCGCGGTGCAGCCGGAGCCCGGCTTTTGGGAGCGCTATTCCTGAGTGACACACTGTTAACGATCTCGTGCACGCACACGAATGCGCCAAGTAAGAAAGCTGGACAATCGACACTCTTGTGCCTCGCTGGTAGTCTGATCGGGATTGCCGAATCGGCAGTAGTTCACCGCTCGGGGGGCGGGCCGCAGTCTGCGCAGAGCTTCTTCGGGATGTCGGGCGAGTGCCGGTCGGCGACGCGTAGGACGTAAGGCTGTACATCGCGTTCCGAGGCTGCTCATGCCGAGCGGGTTCGGGGCGTCGTCGACATCGACAGCCAAGGTGAAACATGCACGTGGCCCACTATGCCGCGCGCATGGAAACCCGTCGGTGCCGGCGTTCGGGACAGGTGTAATCGATACGGTGTTGACCCTGTCAGGCGGTGAAACCGGCCTGAGTATTGTCGTCGCCGAGCGGAGCCGGTCTGGTGCAATGTGACAAACGCGGCGGTCACCCGGATGGTGATCGCAGAGGTCGGTTGGAGGCGCGCCGCAAGGCAGAAGCGGGCGAGCGACGCCAGCCCGGGCCAGGTGCGGCTCCGAGCGGTCGACCTGCCTGGCGGTGACTGGAGTTGGGGGATGACACAGAGAATCAAGCACGAGATTTTGATTTCCGTACGAAATCCCGTGTTGAGGGACCACCGGTTCGAGGCGCAACACCTGCTGCCGGGACTGGCCTATATCGATATCCTGTTCCAGACCTTCCTGCGCTTCGGGTTGAAGGTCGCCGACCTGGAATTGCGCGATCTGGCGATACACAGGCCACTGATCGTCGCGCCGGAGCACGACATCACGCTCTGCATCGAAGCAACGTCGCGCGACGAGGTGGAGTGGAGCGTCGAATTGACCGGCCGTCGCCGTGGCGCGGCAGATGCCGAGCCCGCGCGACGCTATGCCGTGGCCACGATGGTGCGCCGGAGACTGACGGTTTCCTACGGCGAGATGCTCGACTGGGACGGTGTGCCAACCGCCGCCACGGCCAAAGTGCAGCTGAGCGACATCTACGACGCCAGCGCCCGGCACGGTCTTGAACACGGACCATTCATGCGGGCCGATGGCCACGTCTACCTGACCGACGCAGCGATTTACGTCGACTGCCGGCTCAGCGCGGATGCGCGTTCGTACCAGTCGTCGCCCCTGTTCCATCCTGCGTTGATCGACGCCAGCGTCATGGCGGTGACGACGATGCTCAGTTCGATCGACGGGCAGGAGTATCGCGCCGCGCTGCCGCTCTCCTACGATCTTTTTTCTGCCGCGCAGGCGCTGCCGGACGCGTTTCGCGCGCGTGTCTACCGGGGTAGCGCAAGGAAGCGCGGTGAGCTGGCCTACCTGTCGATGGACTTCTTCGATTTGGCCGGACACAAGCTCGCTGAGCTGGTCGATTTCGCCAGCAAGGTGCTGCGAGAGTCGCGCGGCCGGTTCGGCGCCGACGCGTTCGCTGGCGAACAGTCCAGGGACGTTTCGTTCGCGCCGCTGCGGGCTGTCGGTATGACAGCGGACACCGTGCTGGCGGATATGCTGCGTGAGCTGATCGCTGCCCATGTGAAGCGGCCGGCCCGGGACATAGGGGTGGACCACAGCTTCTACGAAATGGGGATCAACTCGACCGGGCTGCTGGAGCTGGCCCGCGCGATCGAGGAACGTCTCGGCAGCAAGCAGCCGCCGACGCTGCTGTTCCAGTATTCCACCATCGGCGAGCTGGCGCGCCACCTGTCTGAGACGTCCGTAGTGACAGGTAGCGCCGCGGCATTGGCTGTACCGCCCGCAAGCGCCGACGCGCCAGTGCAGAAATCGTACGCGCCGCGCAGGCGCAAGCGCGGTTCCGAGCGCACTGCCATTGCAATCATCGGCGTGAGCGGTCGCTATCCGAAGGCGCGGACGGTGGAGGCATTGTGGGAGAAGTTGCTTGGCGGTGAGGATTGCGTGACGCCGATACCGGCGGAGCGCTGGGACGGTGATCAGGATTACGACGAGCGCAAGGGGACGCCGGGCAAGTCTTACTCGAAGTGGGGCGGTTTTCTGTCTGGGGTGGACGAGTTCGATCCTTTGTTTTTCGGAATGGCGCCGCTGGAGGCGCGGTACACCGATCCGCAGCTTCGGCTATTCCTGGAGACGGTCTGGAATCTTTTGGAGAGCAGTGGCTACACGCGTGAGCGGCTCGCGCGCGAGCACTCGGGCGACGTTGGGGTGTATGTCGGCTCGATGTACAGCCACTACGACGGGCTACAGGATCGTGCTGGGTCGCGACCCGTGCTGCAGTCGATGCAGGGCGCGATGGCAAACCGGGTCTCGCATTATTTCGGGTTGACGGGACCGAGCGTGGCGATCGACACGATGTGTTCGTCGTCGATCGTGGCGTTGCACCTGGCCTGCGCTGACCTGCGCCGGGGCGAGTGTGCGCTGGCGATAGCTGGCGGGGTGAACCTGACGTTGGACGCGCGCAAGTATCTGAATCTGAGCCTGGGGCAATCGCTGAGTAGCCGGTTCGAGGGGCGCAGTTTCGGTGACAGTGACGGCTATCTGCCGGCGGAGGCGGTCGGGGCGGTGCTGCTCAAGCGCCTCGCAGAGGCGGAAGCGGACGGTGACGAGATCTGGGGTGTGGTCAAGGCGACGGCGACGAACCATGCCGGTGCGGGGCAGGCGTACCGGGTGCCGAACGTGGAGAGTCAAGTACGGGTGATGCGCGAGGCGCTACGGCGTGCGGGGACGTCGGGAGAGACGATCAGCTACGTGGAGGCGGCGGCGAGTGGTGGGCTGGTCGACGCGGTGGAAGTGGCGGCGCTGGGGCAGGTGTTGGGTGGAGTGGACGCGGGGCCGTGCGCGCTGGGTTCGGTGAAGTCGAACATGGGGCACGCGGAGGCGGCGTCGGGCATCACGCAGCTGACGAAGGTGTTGCTGCAGCTCCGGCACGGGTTGCTGGTTCCGACGATTCGCAGCGAGCCGGTGAACCCGAACCTGCAGCTGGAAGGCACGCGGCTGCAATTGCAGCGCGAGCTGGGCGATTGGGCTCGGCCGGTGGCCGGGTCGGTAGAGCTGCCGCGGCGGGCGCTGATCAACGCGTTCGGTGCGGGCGGGTCGTACGCGACCGCGATCGTGGAGGAGTACCGCGGTGCGCGGCCGGCGGTGGTTCCGGAGGTGTCGCCGGCGCGGGTCCAGGTGATGGTGTTTTCCGGCCGCACGGCGGCGGGCCTGCGGGCGGTGGTGGGTCAGGTAGCGCAGTGGCTCAAGACGCAGGCGGCGGTGGATCTGGGGGACCTGGCCTATACGCTGCAGCAGTGCCGTGAAGCGATGGAGCATCGGCTGGCGCTGGTGGTGCGCGAGCGGGCGGCGCTGGAAACGGCGCTGCGTGACTATGTGGAAGACAGGCACAGTCCGGCGGGTCCGACGCGGCATGAGGGCGATCTGGACACGGCTGCGCAGTGGCGGCGCATCGCATCGGATGACATGGCGCAGAAGCTGATGCAGCAGGCGGTGGCGCAGCGCGATCTGGAGCAGGTGGCGCAGCTATGGGTGCAGCAGGTGACGGTGGACTGGGCGGTGTTGCGCGAGGGCGCGGCACGGCGGCTGGCGCTGCCGACGTATCCGTTTGCGCGTGAGCGCTACTGGGTGCCGCAGGAACGGACCGTTCCGCAGCGACAGACGGCGCTGCAGGAGCAGACGGTGGACGCGGAGGAACAGCGCTCCGCGGGCAAGGACGAGGATGCCGAAACGTTCATTGTCGACTTCCTGCGCCAGGCGCTGGGTCTGTCGCCGGAGCAGTGGTCGGCGCACGCGCCGTTGCAGCGCTACGGAGTAGATTCGCTGCTCAGCATGCGCCTGCTGCGTGCATTGAATGCGCGCTTCGGGCTGGAGCTGGGCGGGCGCGACCTGCTGGCGGCGCGATCCGGACATAGTCTGGCGGAGCGGGTGCAAGCGCGGCTTGCGGAGCGGGGCGCAGTGTCCACTCCGGTACACAGCATCGAAGCGGCCGTGTCGTTGCCGTCGGAGCCGACTCGGGTGGCGTTGAGCGAAGGGCAGAAGGGACTGTGGGCGCACCACAGCCTGTTGCCGGAATCGAACGTCTACAACTTGCCTTTGGCGATCCGGCTGGACCGCGCGCCGGACGCGCGGATTCTGGAACGTGCGTGGCGGCACGTGTGCGAACGGTTTCCGCTGCTGTACAGCCGGGTCGAGCTGGAGGGCAGCGAGCCGTACCTGCAGCCGTTGCCGCTGGTCGGGCCGCTGGTGAACGCGATCGACGCGCAGGGGTGGAGCGAGGCGCAGGTGCAGGAACGTCTGCGCGCGTTGTCGAAGGCGCCGATCGTGCTGGCGCAGGGGCCATTGCTGACGATCCACTGGCTGCATGGTGCGGCGTGCGGCGAGGTGCTGCTGGTGGTGATCCACCATCTGGTGTTCGACGGCACGTCGATGCCGCCGTTGCTGGATGCTTTCGTCGATACGTACGAAGCGCTGTCGCAAGGCGCGGCGCTGCCTGCGCCGACGGCGGCGGCGGACTACGCGGCGTTCGTGGCGCAGGAGCGCGCGTACCTGCAGGGCGAGCGGGCGCAACGCGACCGCGCGTACTGGCAGACACAGTGGCGCGAACCGTTGCCGGTGCTGGAGCTGCCGACGGACCGGCCGCGGCAGCGCGACGGCCAGGTGGAGGGCCAGACGCGCTACGGCGTGGTGGAGGCCGAGGCCAGCGAACGCGTGCGCGCGTTCTGTGCGGCGCAGGGGGTGAGCGCGGCGGCGGTGTTCCTGGGGGTGTACGAACTGCTGCTGTATCGCTACAGCGGGCAGGCGGAACTGATGGTGGGAGTGCCGACGCAGGGACGCTGGGACGAGCGTTTCGGCGAGTCGGTCGGATATTTCATGAATCTGGTGGCGTTGCGCAGCCGTCGTAAGCCGCAATGGCCGTTGCAACAGTGGATGGAAGACGCGCAGCTACGGCTGGTGGATGCCATCGACCATGCGGCGTATCCGTTCGCGCGGCTGGTGCGCGAGTTGCGTGTGGCGCGTGAGCCGGGCCGCACGCCGGTGTTCCAGGCGGCGTTCGAGTTCCAGAACGTGACGGTGCTGCAGCAGGGTCGTCTGGCGCAGCGACTGGCGCAGGTGCTGGGCGGCGCGTTCATGCCGTGGGTGAATCAGGAAGGCGAGTACGAGATCGTGCTCGAAGCGATGGAGACGGCCACGGTCTACGGATTGCGGCTGAAGTACGACGGCCGGCTGTTCGACGCCGGCACGATGGACGGCTTCGTAGCGTCCTATCTGAACTTGCTTGACGAGGTGGTGTGCACGCCGCAACGGCGGGTGAGCGAATGCTGCCTGCTGGGGCATGCCGAGCGCGAGCGCGTACTGGAGACGTGGAACGCGACGCAGCAGGCGACTGCGCCGCACTGTGTGCAGGAACTGATTGCCGCGCAGGCGCGGCAGCGGCCGCAGGCAGTGGCGCTGGTCTGCGGCGACGTGTCGCTGAGCTATGCCGAACTGGAGCGGCGCAGCGAGGCGGTGGCGAATTACCTGGCGGGCGAGGGTATCGGCCGCGGCGCGCTGGTCGGTGTGTGCCTGGATCGTTCGGTGGATCTGGTGATCGGGCTGCTGGGCGTGCTCAAGGCGGGCGCGGCGTACGTGCCGCTGGCGCCGGATTATCCGGCGGCGCGGCTGGGCTACATGATCGAGTCCAGTGGACTGGCCTGCGTGCTGACGCAGCGTGGCTGGCAGGGCTTGCTGCAGCCGCTGCTGGGGCCGGTGCCGGCGGTGCTGCTCGATGAGCAGCGCGAATCGATCGAGGCGAGTGTGTCGAGGTCGGTGCCGCCGGCGCAGCCGCAGGATCTGGCCTATGTCATCTACACCTCGGGCAGTACGGGCCAGCCCAAAGGCGTGATGGTGGAACACCGGGCGCTGAGCAACTTCCTGCAGAGCATGCGCGAGGTGCCGGGACTGCAGGCGCAGGACCGGCTGCTGGCGCTGACGACCTACAGTTTCGACATCGCGGGGCTGGAGCTGTACCTGCCGTTGCTGGTGGGCGGCACCTGCATCGTGGCGAGTGCGGAAGAAGCGCGCGACGCACAGCGACTGGAAGCGGCGATCGCGGCGCATCGGCCGACGGTGATGCAGGCCACGCCGGCGACCTGGCAACTGCTGTTGCAGCAGGGCTGGCGCAATCGCGAAGGGGTGCGGATCCTGTGCGGCGGGGAAGCGCTGAGCGAACGCCTGAAGGAATCGCTGCGCGCGACCGGTGCACCGATGTGGAATCTGTTCGGCCCGACCGAGACGACGATCTGGTCGACGGTGGAACGCCTGGGCGAAGACGCCGTGACGATCGGCCGGCCCATTGCCAATACCCAGGTGTACATCCTGGATGAGGATCTGGAGCCGGTCGGGACCGGCCAGCGCGGCGAGCTGTATATCGGCGGCGATGGTCTGGCGCGGGGTTATCTCAACCGCCCTGGGCTGACCGCGGAACGCTTTATCGCCAACCCGTTCGGCGCAGCGGGCAGCCGCCTGTACCGCACCGGTGACGTGGCCCGCTTCCTTGCCGACGGCCGCGTGCAGTACCTCGGCCGCAGCGACTCGCAGGTCAAGATCCGCGGCTTCCGCATCGAACTGGGCGAGATCGAGGCGGCGCTGTCGTCGCTGCCGGAGGTCCGCGATGGCGTGGCTGTCGTCGCCGGGACCGACAGCAGCAAGCGTCTGGTCGCGTACTACGTCTGCCATCGGCGCGAGCAGGTCGGCATCGCCGAGCGCCTTCGCACCCATCTCAGATCGGCGCTGCCCGCGTACATGGTGCCGGCCGTTCTGATCGAACTCGACGAACTGCCGCTCACGCCGAACGGCAAGGCCGATCGTCAGGCACTGGCCGCACGGCCGCTGCAGCAGACGCAGGCGGAGCCCGTCGCACACAACACATCCATGCTCGAGCGACAGCTCTTGTCGATCTGGCGCAACACCCTCGGGGTCGACGACGTCGACGTCGGGCTCGGCTTTTTCGACGTGGGCGGCGACTCGCTGCTTGCCGCTGTCGTGGTGAAGCGTGTCCAGGACGACATCGACCGGCGCTTCGATGCGACGACGCTGTTCGCCCACGCAAGCGTCCGCAACATCGCGCGCCATCTCGCACAGAGCGCGCCCGCGCCGCACAGGGCGGACAGCGCGCAGATCCACGTATCGTCCGACCCGCAGCCGTCCGCCGGAGCACGACCGGACTACTACGAGACCTCGCTAGCCATCATCGGCATCTCCTGCGCTTTCCCCGGCGCGGCCGACCACCGGCAGTTCTGGGAAAACCTGCGCGCCGGCACCGAGAGCGTCGAAATGCTCTCGCCCGAGCAATTGCGCCAGGCCGGTGTCGACGAACGCGTCGCGAGCGCCCCCAACTTCGTGGCCGCGCGCTCCACCATCACGGACAAGGACTGCTTCGACGCCGCGTTCTTCCGCATCGCAGCCCGCGATGCCGAGTTCATGGACCCGCAACTGCGCCAGCTGTTGCAGCATGCGTGGAGAGCGCTGGAAGACGCGGGTTATCGCGCATCGGACATTCCTGACACCGCGGTTTTCGTTTCCGCCAGTACCAGCCTGTATCAGGCAGCCGTGTTCGACGACGTCAAACACCGGGCCCCCGCTCAGCGAGGCACTGAAGCCTACGTCTCGTGGATGCTGGCCCAGGCAGGAACACTGCCCACCCTCATCTCCAACAAGCTCGGCCTGCAGGGGCCGAGCTACTACGTGCAGTCCAACTGTTCCTCGTCGCTGGTGGGCATGGCGAGCGCTTATCGCAGCCTTATGGCCGGGGAGGCGTGCACTGCGCTGGTCGGCGCCGCCATGCTGATGCCGCAGGACAACGTCGGCTATCTGCATAGTCCCGGCCTCAACTTCTCGAGCGACGGACACCTCAAGGCGTTCGACGCCGCTGCCGACGGCATGATCGCCGGCGAAGGCGTCGGCGTGATCCTGCTCAAGAAGGCCGCGGATGCGGTGCGCGACGGCGACCATATCTACGCGCTGGTCCGTGCCGTTGCGGTCAACAATGACGGCGCCGACAAGGCCGGCTTCTACGCCCCCAGCGTCGGCGGTCAGGTTCGTGTGATCGAATCGGCGCTGCGCGCAGCGCAGGTCGATCCGGACACCATCGGCTATGTGGAAGCACACGGCACCGGCACGCGCCTGGGCGATCCGATCGAGTTCTCCGCGCTGACCCAGGCCTATCGGAAACATACCGAACGTCGCCAGTACTGCGGCCTTGGCTCGGTCAAGAGCAACATCGGACATCTTGACGCGGCCGCTGGTCTTGCCGGCTGCATCAAGGTCGCGCTCAGCCTGCATCATGGCCAGATCGTCCCGACGCTGAACTACCGTACGCCGAACCCGGCGCTGGAGCTGGCCGACTCGCCGTTCTACATCGCCGACCGGCTGCGTCCTTGGCGAGGCGAACTGCGGCGTGCGGCGCTGAGCTCGTTCGGTATCGGCGGCACGAATACGCATGCCATCTTCGAGCAGCACATCGCCTCCGAAGAGACGGCGACACCGCCGACCGACGCCGCGCACATTGTCGTGCTCTCCGCGCGCAACGGGCAGCGCTTGCGCGACTACGCGCGCGACCTGCGGACGCATCTGTCGCGTGCGGCCGATCTCTCGCTGCGGGATCTCGCCTTCACGCTGCAGGTCGGGCGCGAGCCGATGGAGTCGCGCTTCGCCGCGGTTGCGCGTTCACTGGCGGAACTGGCGGATGCACTCGACCGTTTCCTGCGTGACGACGCCGGTGCGGCAGGCGTCGAGCCCGCTGCGACGGACGCGGTGGTGGACGAATGGCTGGCCACGCGCCAGTACGAGGCGATCGCGCAGCACTGGCGCCGTGGCGGAACGGTCGACTGGATGCGGCTGCACCCGGTGCCGCTGCCGCGTCGCGTTTCGTTGCCGACCTATCCGTTCGCCAAGGAACGTTACTGGATTTCGTTCCGCGCTGCGGACGCGACCCTGCCGATGCTGCACCCGCTCGTACAGCGCAATACGTCCACGCTCGGCCTGCAGCGCTTCACCTCTGTTTTCGACGGCAGCGAGTTCTTTCTGAAGGACCATGTCGTCGCCGGCAGGCGCGTACTGCCGGCGGTTGCGTATCTCGAAATGGCACGCGCCGCGGCGGCGCTGTCGATCGAGTCTGGCGAGCTGGCCCGGCGCCGGGTGAGTTTCAGCGACGTGGTGTGGGTCCGCCCGCTGAGCGTGGACGAGCCGACGACGGTGCACGTGCAGCTACGTGAGTTCGACGGCGGTATGGAGTTCGAGATCCACAGTGAGCCCGCTGCCGGCGGTGCTGCCGGTACGGTCCTGCATTCGCGCGGGCGCGTGGTGCTGCAGGAACCCAACGAGGCGGCCCGCGTCGATCTCGCCGGGCTGCTGGCCGCCGCTACCACCCGCATCGGGGCTGAAGGTTGCTATGCCGCATTCGATGCGATGGGACTCTTCTACGGCCCGGCGCAACGCAGCATCGCGGCGATCCACGCCGGCAGCGATGCGCGCACCGGTGCGCCGTTCGCCCTCGGCGAGCTGCAGCTGCCGTCCAGCCTCGACGACACCGTGCACTCGTACGTGCTGCACCCGAGCGTCATGGACGGTGCATTGCAGTCGTCCATCGGCCTGCCCGACGACGAATCCGCCGGGCCCGCGCGTGCGCGGTTGCCGTTCGCCCTGGAGTCGCTCGAGGTGTATGCGAGCAGCCCGACGCAGGGATTTGTCCACATGCGGCCGTCCGCCCGCGTCGACGACGGGGAACTCCGCCGACTGGATCTGGACATCTGCGATGCGGTCGGCAACGTCTGCGTGCGCATCCGGGGATTTGCGGGGCGCGCCGTCGCCGCCGCGAAAGACGACGGCGCATCGACGCGATCGTCGATCTCCGGCAGCCATCAAGAAGGACGCTCGGACATGAAGTCCGCCTTGCTCGTGCCGCGCTGGGAACCGGTTTCCGTCGAGCCGGAAGCACCATGGCCTGCGCCAGGTGCGGTCGTGGTCATCGTTGGCGGATCGCAAGCCCAGCAGGCGCGATTGCTGGCGATTCATCCGGATGCGCGAATCCTGTCGCCTCAGGCAGGCCCGAATCAGGCCCAGGACTGGGAAGCCTCGGCGCGCGACGGTGGCGACATCGGGCACGTGTTCTGGCTCGCGCCGTTCGCGGACGAGGCGGATGTCTTCTCCGACGCGCTGCTCGATGCGCAGGAAGACGGTGTGCTGGCCTGCTTCCGCTGCATCAAGGCACTACTGCGGCTGGACTATGAACGCAAGGCGCTGGAGTGGACGTTCGTCACCCGGCAGGCCGTGCGCGTGGCCGAGGCGGACAGGATCGATCCCGCGCACGCTAGCCTGCACGGTCTGGCCGGTTCGTTGCGCAAGGAATATCCGAACTGGCGCGTGCGCGTGCTGGATCTGCCGTCAGACGAGGAAGTCGCGCTCGATGTGCTGCAGGCGATGCCGGACGATCCCGGTGGCAACGTGCTGGCGTATCGCAGCGGCGAATGGTTCGCGCAGCGCCTGCTGAGCTACGAACCCGCTTCCCTGCCGCAGGCGGCCTGGCGTGCCGGCGGCGTATACGTTCTCGCCGGCGGAGCCGGAGGCATCGGCGAGGCGCTCACCGAACACCTGATCGTCCGCTATCAGGCCCAGGTCGTCTGGCTGGGACGGCGCCCCGCCGACCCGCGCATCGCGCAGCGCCTGGAGCGGCTCGGCAGGCTAGGTCCTGCGCCGCGCTACCTGCAGGCAGACGTGACCGACCTTGCGGCGCTCGAGCGCGCCTGCGCCCAGATCAAGACGTGGCACGGACGCATACACGGTGTCGTGCATTCGGCGATCGAACTGCTGGACAAGAGTTTCGCCAACATGGACGAGGCCCGCTTCCGCGC
>JAAFHE010000140.1 GCA_013298265.1 Lysobacterales bacterium
CAGGCCGCTGGTGTGCACGATGCCCGTGTCGCTGAAGATCAGTTTGTTGCCTGACGGTTCGATGAGTTCCTTCACGCCGAAGGCCTGGTCGATCACGTACACCACACCCTCGCGCGTGGTCAGGCGGTAGTGGTTCGGATCAGCCGCGAGCGTCGCATCGCCCGGATCGATCAGGTGGCTGGCAGCTTCGCCGGCGATCTGCGCGATGCGTAGCTGGCTGAAGCTGTTCTGGGTCAGCGTCGACGTCGTGCCGGCCTCGGCCACGTAGGACAGATTGACATAGGTCGGCGCCGCCAGCGCCGTGCATTCCGGGCTGGCCTTGGCCACGAAGCGTTCGACCTGGCCATCGGGCAGCGTCACGCTGACCCGCCGCGGGCCGGCCGACACTACGCAGAACTGCCGACCTGCCCCGCTGCCGCTTTGCTGCAGCTGCCAGCCGTAGCCGGCGCGCTGGGATTCGGTCACGCGCACGTTCTGGTAATCCAGGCGCCAGCCGTAGCCGAAGTCGCCACGCTCCTGGCGCTGGCGCGTGTCGTAGGTGCGCGCGATCCGGATCGGGATGCCCGCAACCGGCACGCTGACGTCTTCCAGCGTGATCGAGAAGTGGCCGACCTTCATGTCGCCGTCGACGAGCACGACGGTATTGGCCACGCTCGTGCGACCGCTCGCATCGACCGCCTGCAGGATCAGCACGTACTGGCCATTCGTCAGCAGGGTCGGATCGAAGGTGCCAATTGATGCATTGTTTACATTGCCCGTGCCGCGCGCGATGACGGTCGTGGGCGCGCCCGGGGTGTTCGCGGCGCGGATCGCGAGGAACCAGCTCAGCAGGTTCGCATCGCTGACCGTGCCGATGACAGGAACCGGCGCGGTGATGCGGCTGTCGGCGATCGGACTCGCGATCGTGACCACCGGTGCGGCCTGGTCGGTCGGATCGACGACACCGAAGCTCGTCGTGCTCGTGCCGCTGGCCGCGCCATCGGTCAGCGTGACGATCAGCGTATGCACACCGGGGGTGGCCGGCGCGGTGAGCGTCGTCGTGCCCAGCGTGAGCGTGACGGGCTGACCATCCAGCGTCGCACCCACGCTCGTCGTCGGTGTCGTCTCGTTCGCCGTGACCTGCACCTGGACCGGGGTGCCCGGCAGCGGCGCACTCGGCGTCAGCGTCACCGTCACGTCCAGCGGCGCATCGGCCGCAACCGTATCGATCGTCCACGTCTGCTCGGTATACAGCGTCGCATCGCTCGCGCGCAGCGTGACGGGCACGCGGCCGGCGCTGGCCGGGGTCCACTCCACGAGGCCGCTCGTTGCGCCAGCGCTCATGCCGCTGACCGGATTGGTCAGGCTGTAGCTCAGCGCATCACCGTCCGGATCGCTCGCCGTGGCTGCGTAGCGGTAGGTTCGTCCGACGCGCGCCAGCGTCGGCGGCACGCTGCTGAACGCCGGTGCGCGGTTGGCGCTGCCGGCGGCGCGGATATCGATCCCGAAGCGCTGCTCGGTCACGTTGCCGCGGCCATCGCTGACCTGCACGGTGACCCAGTCCGTCCACGGACCGCGCTCCACGGCAGGCCAGGTGATCACGCCCGTCGTCGCGTTGATCGTCATACCCCACGACGGCGACTGGAACAGGCTGTAGCTCAGCGTATCGCCGTCGGCGTCCGTGGCGGTGACCGCATAGCGGTAGTCCTTGCCCTTGGTCGCGACCGTCACCGGCGTGCTCGTGATCACCGGCGCATGGCCGGCACGCTCCACCGTCACCATCCATTCGGCCAGCGTCGCGCCGCCGTGATCGTCGGTCACCGTCGCGCGCACGACGTTCGGGCCGACGTTCGTCAAACCTGGCGTCCAGCTAACCTGGCCGGCCGCGTTCATCGTCATGCCCACGGGGCCGCGGTTGAGCGTGTAGCTCAGCGGATCGCCGTCGGCGTCGGTCGCGGTCAGGGTGCCGCTGTAGGGTGTGCTGGCCAGCACGGTACCGGGCGGCAGTTGCGTGATCACGGGCAAGGCATTGGGCAGCACGGTCAGCGCGAACGTCTGCTGCGTCGCTGCACCGCTCAGGTCGATCGCGCGCAGCACGACCGTCTGAGGCCCGACCTGCGCCGGCGTGGGTGTCCACACCACCTCGCCACGCAGCTCGTCGACCTCCAGGCCCGCCGGGCCGCTGACGCGCACGAAGCGCACCGCATCGCCGTAGTCCGCATCGCTGGCGCTCAGCGTGACGCGGTAGTCCGCGCCGACACGCACGGCAGGCAGGCTCGTCGTGACCCACTGCGGTGTGCGGTTGATCGCGCTCGTCGTCAACGTATACGTCTGGACATCCGACAGGCCGGCCGCATCGGCCACGCGGACCTGCACGCGCGTGGCATTGGCCGTGTTGTTGCTCTCGATGCACTCCGTCACGCTGGCCGTGCCATCGACCCTCGCGCTCAGGCGGTGGCTCAGATTCGTAGCCGGCGCCAGATCCAGACTGACCTCCTGCGCCGCCTGGCTTGCCAAGGCCGCGAGCGGCACCTCGCCCAGCAGCGTACCGCTCGCCGGATCGCCGTCGTAGAAGCGCACGCTCGTTGCGCCGCTCGTGGCCAGGCCGCGATTGCGCGCACGCACCACGAGCCGTGTGCCCGCCGTGTCCGTCACCTGCGCCAGCGCGAACAGCGCCAGATCCGGCTGCCCGCGCGGATGACCTGCCGGCAGCGCATTGCCGCGGTAGCGCAGCGACTGCTGCCAGCTCGGCAGCGGGTGCGCCGGGATGCGGCCGTTGTCCTCGATGCCCGTGATCGCATACGCATGCTGGTTCCAGATACTGCGCGTGCCGACCCAGCGTTCGCTGACATCACTGAGTACCGTCAGCGCCGCGTCGCCCCCGAACACCAGATCCGCATGCCCGTTGCCGTCGACGTCGGCGATCGTGACGTTCTCGATCCAGGTGCTGTTGCTGTACGGGTAGCTCAACCGCTCCGCGCCCGTGCGCCCGTCGAGGAGGCGCACCGCGCTATGGCCGCCGAACACCACTTCGTCGCGGTTGTCCCCATCGAAGTCGAACACGCTCGGGGTCGCCAGCGACGAGGCATCGTCGCTCAGCGTTTCCCAGATCTGCGTGCCGTCGGCGCGCAGCGCGCGCAGCGTCGTCGTCGTCGACACGACGATCTCCGCGACGCCATTGCCGTCCAGATCGCCCAGCGCCGTGTGCGAGGCATTGACCTCACCCGGGAAGATCACCGGGAAGCCGGACTTGAGCGTGCCGTCGTGCTCATACACGAACACCGCGTTATAGCTTGAACCCACGAGTTCCGGTGCCGCATCGGTATCCAGCTGTCCCACCGACCAGCGCACGGTGCCGTAATAGGTGTCCATCGCCGGGTGCGTGACCGACCAGCGCAGCGTGCCGTTCGCGTTGAGCGCGCGCTGACCCATCAGCACTTCCTGCGTGCCATCCCCATCCAGGTCCACGGGCGTGGGCACCGAGTAGTAGTACGCCCGCGTGTCCTGCCAGCGCAGCGCGCCGGTCGCACTGGCGATCACCCGGTTGTCCGCCAGCACTTCCGCCTGGCCGTCGCCGTCCAGGTCCGCCAGCGTGATCGCCGCGCGCTGCATACCGCCGCCCGTCGTCGAGGCGGACGAGCGCCAGCGCTCGATACCCTGCGCCGTGAACGAGGCCACCACCGAGCTCGTGCCGGCATAGGCATAGATCTCCGGCCAGCCATCACCGTCGGTGTCGCCGAAGGCCGGCGTCGTGCCGTAACCGCCGAACTCCTGCGTCGCCGACTGCCACAGCAGCGCACCGTTCACGCCGTCGCGCGCGGTGAGCCGGCCGCCCTGCTCGACGATCACAGTCGGGTGATCGTTCGCATCCAGCACACCGTTGGCATTGGTGTCGACGATGCGGCCGACCAGCGGCGTATGGAGTACACCCGGTGTTTTGGTCCACTTGACCAGCGGCTGGAACGGTGTGGTCGCCGGGATCGCCGGTGGCAGGCGGCACTGCAGGTTGAGCAGCTCCACGCTCTCGGCCAGCACCGGGTCGGCGCCCCCGTCGATACGGCCGCTGCTGGCGTTGACGGTCATGCCGGATGGCGCGACCGGCAGGGTCCAGTGCTGTGTATCGCCGGCATCCGGATCGGTGGCGAGCGCGTCGTAGCGGTACGCCGTGGTCGTCGTTGCCGCGGTGACCGGCGCGCTCGTGATCGTCGGGGCGCGGTTGGCCGCGGTGACGCTCAGCGTGATCGTGGCCGGTGCCGAAGTGACGATACCGTCGCTGACGGTGAACGCGAGGCTGTCGCTGCCGGCATAGCCGGGAGTGGGTGTGTAGGTCAGGGCCGGTGCCGTACCCGACAGCGTGCCGTGCGTCGGCGGGGTCGTGACCGTGAAGGTCAGCGGATCGTTGTCCGCATCGCTGCCCGACAGGGTGAGCGCGACGCTGCCGTTCGCCGCGACGCTGACGCTGGCCGGGTTGGCCACCGGCGCGGTATTCGCGCGGACGTTCGTGTCGCTGGCGCTGGCCATCGGCGAGACGGCCGAGCTCGTGCTGGCGAGGTTCACCACGCTCGCCGCCGTCAGCGTGCTGGCGAAGGTGACCGGCACGCTCAGGCGCAACGCGTGGCCACTGCCGCGGGGCAGGGTTGCGCCGCTGAGCGATGCACTGCTGCCGCCGACGCTGCCGGTCGCCGTACCGCAGATGGCGCTGCCGGTTGCCGTGCAGGTCGGTGCGCCGCTCAGCGTGACGCCGCTGGGCAGGGTGTCGGTGATCGTCAGTGCGGTCGCGGTCGATGGACCGGCGTTGGTCACGTCGATGAGATAGGTTGTACTGCCGCCTGGAGTATACGTTGCCGCATTGTCGCTTTTGCTGATCGACAGTGCTGCCAGGCAGGCCAGATCCAGCGTGTGGCTCGCCGTGTTGTCCGCACTGCCGCCCGGCAGCGGCGAGACAAAGCCGCCCTGCACGCTCGTGCCTTCGCCCAGGCCCGCGGGCAGGCTCAGCGCGGCGCTCTGGGTCAGATCCGTGCAGCGTGTCGGATCGACCGCCGCCGTCACCGCATAGGTCAGCACACCGCCGCTGGCGGCGTTGCCGGCCGGCAGCAGCGCCGTGCCGCTGATCGCCCCGCTGCCGCTGGTGCTGCCGTTCACCGCGCCGTTCGGGCAGCGCGCCCCGCCGCTCGCGGTGCAGGTCCAGCCCGTGAAGCTCAGGCCCGCGGCCGGTGTGAACACGACCGGCGCGCTCGCGTCGTGGCGCGTCGCATCGCCCGTCGTCGGCCGCGCCGTATTGTTCTTCAGGGTCAGCGTATACGTCAGCGATTCCCCGCCCAGCGCCGTCGCCGTGCTCGCCGCCAGCGCCGCGGCCAGGTCCACATCGGTATCGTTGAGCGTCAGCGTCGTCGTCGTGACCGGCGTCCCGCCGCAGGTCTGCGTGGAGCTGAGCACGTAGTTGCTCGGCGAGGACGTGATCGCCAGTACCAGCGTCTCGTTGTTCTCGATCACGCTGTCGTCGGTCAGGGTCAGCGGCAGCGGAAAATCCGTGCCGTCGTACACGCCGGCCGGCACGCTCACCGTCAGCGTCGCGGTGCCACTCGCCGTCGTGTAGTCGCTGCCGCGCGTGGCCGTGCTCGACCCCTGCACCGCCAGCGTCACGACAATGCCACCGGCCGGCACCGTGCCGACCACGCGCAGCGCCGGCAGTCCGCTGGTCGCCCCTTCGCTCACGCTCGCGCTCGCCGCCGTCAGTTCCACGAACGGCCGCAGCGTCATCTGGATATCGTCGATGAAGTTGCCGATCGTCTCGCCGCCCGCGGCGGAGACGGCTTC
Source organism: Lysobacterales bacterium (assembly GCA_013298265.1). Classification (GTDB taxonomy): domain Bacteria; phylum Pseudomonadota; class Gammaproteobacteria; order Xanthomonadales; family Rhodanobacteraceae; genus Tahibacter. The sequence goes on from JAAFHE010000140.1 coordinate 5,797, forward strand.
AAAGCCGATCGCCTGCGTGCCGGTCGCCCCCAGCCAGGTGAATTGCCCCGAATAGTCGCGCCAGCCGTTCGTTGCCAGCGTCGAGGCGCAACTGATGCTGCTGACCGACCCGTCCGGACCATTCGTGTCGAAGCAGTTCAAGACATTGCTACCGCCGTCGTTTTGCGTACCCGCACGCACCACCCGATTCGTGCCCGCGGTCGAGCCCACGCGAAACTCCATCACGTCATCCGCCGTCGCGCTCTGCCGGCCGCGATGGCTGAAACGCCAGCCCACGAGTTCCCCCGCCGCCAGGCACACGTTCTGGTAGATCCGCGACGCCGCCTGCGCATTGAGCTCGGCAAACTGCGAACCCGCACGCGCCGGCACACCGTTGAAACTGTTGGCCCAGATTTCAATCAGTGGGCCGGGCGTCTGCGCCACATTCGGCGCACAGCCCCTACCGCTCTGCGACGGATGGTTCGTCGTCCAGCCCGGCACCAGCGCTTCGGACACCTGGAAATAACACGTCGTTGGCGCCGCCGACGGCAGCTCGAACCCCAGATTCACGAACGTACGCTGCACCTGCGCCGACGCCAGCGGCGCCAGCATCAGACCTGCCAGCACCACCAGCACCCGAAGCCCGAACACACGCACAACGCCCGCACGCGCCAGCGCGAAAGACACCACCATGGATGATCCCCTGAAGACCGATGAGACGAGCCAGCACTGCCGGCACTAGCACGATTATCTCAGGCGATTCTTGACACAGTCCACATATGCGCAGGCATATGCGTGCGAATAACTGGAAATTAACACTTTTAAGCGACACTTCGGTGGTCCGGCACCGCGCCTGACTATGGTTCAGCAACATCAAACGGCGCCGGCTGCCGAGCCGCTGTTCCGGCGCCCATCCCGCGCCGCAGCGCCACGCAAGACACCAGCGCTGACCCATCCCGCTCACGGCGGCGGCGTCCCTATGGCCCGATCGCGGATACGTCCGCGGCCCGATACATCCACGGCGCAGGACAGGCATACTCGCCGACGCGGCGCCTCATAGCGGTCAGGAGACGAGGTGCCGGCGGGGTCGGGCGCGCGGCGCACGACAGGGGATTGGGGAATCTCGTCAGCATCGTTCCACGCCACATAGCGGGCGCGAAGCGGCTGTGCGCGACCGTCAGCCAGCGGCTCCGTTTTCACCCGCTCGCGGCAGGCAACTGCCGGACAAGGAAGCGCGCGTGCACGCCCCAGCGCAGCAGGCGACGTCGTTCGACGCCCACTCCGCTCGCCGAGGAACCGACCCGATGCACCACCCAGTCCGAACCGCGGCCCTTGCAGGGCTGCTGACGCTATTGCTCGGCATGCCATCTGCCCAGGCCGTACAGCCGATCGCCGAAGGCGGCCTCAAGGCAGAAAGCGGCAAGCAGCCGGCCAACCTGTTTTCCGAACCCACGCTGGATGCACTGCCCTCGCTCGTGCTCAACGCCCAGAGCGATGTGCTGCTGAGCGGACGCATGGCACCGTTCCAGCAGCGCTACGGCGGTAGCTGGGAACTGCGTTGGGACGAACGCGCCGATCGCGCCAACGTCGTCCAGGGCAGCGGCATCGCGCTGATTCCGGGACGCGGCAACGCGCTGTCGCCGCAGCAGTTCGGTCTCGCCCACGAAGCGGACATGAATCTCGGCACGGTTGCGGCCCGGGCGCGCGAGTTCATCGACACCGTGCCGCAGCTGCTGCAGGCCGACAGCCTCGAACTGCGGCTCGATGGCGAACGCAGCGTGCAGGCCGGCGGCGACCGTCCGGTCTGGTTCATCGAGTTCGGCCAGTACCACCAGGGCGTGCGCGTCGACGGTGCGTTCGTCTACGTCCGCGTCGCCCAGGGCAACATCGTCCAGTTCGGCGCCGAGCGCGTCGCCGATGTCGCGATCAGCGCACAGCCCGCCATCGACCGCGACGCGGCGTTCAAGAGCGCCTGGACCCAGCTCGGGTTCGGCCGCGAGGCCAAGGTCGACGAGTTCGTGCAGCCCGGCGAACTGCGCATCTACCCGATCCTTCCCGCCGGCGACAGCGTCGGCGAACGCTATTCGGGCGCTCGCGGCTACGGCTATCAGCACGTGCTGACATGGCGCTACGTGTTCCGCATCAAGGACGCCGGCGCGACCTGGCAAGTACTGGTCGATGCCCGCAATGGTCAGGTGCTCGACGCGCGCGATCTCACCGTCAACGTCAATGCGACCGTCACCGGCGGCATCTACCCCACCACCAACAGCGACACCGAAGTCGTCGTCCCGCTGCCCTTCGTCGCGGTCACCAACGGCACCGCCAAGGTCACCGACACGCTC
>JAAFHE010000141.1 GCA_013298265.1 Lysobacterales bacterium
CGGCGCAGGCGTCGCTCGCTGCGCCGGAGCGCTGTGAGCGCGGCCTGTGTATCCACGGTGCTCCAGTCCAGCGCGGCCAGCCGCGCATCCACTTTCGCAATACGCTGCCGACGCCTGGCGAAATCCGCATCGCGCCGCAAGGCGAGGGTCAGCACTTCGTCCCGGCGCCGGGTCGCGGCCACCAGCGACCGGGCCTGGATATCGGCGGTGATGCCGGGATTGCCCTCCAGGCGCACCAGCGATTCCACCAGCGCCTGCGCATCCCGGACCCAGGACAGTCCACGGCAGATCCGTCGCAGTTCGATATCCACCGCCGCGATCAACCTTCGCCACGGTTTCGCGCCCATGGCCAATACCGCGCGTGTCCGGCGCAAGCATTTGCGAGCCTCGTGCACGCCCTCGTGCCTGTAGTCTCCGGTACGCGCCAGATGGGCTTGCGCCATGCTTAGCTGGACATGCGCAAAGCGCTGCAGGGCCAGCCCGAGCCGGATGTCGCCGGCGCTTGTCCGATGATCGTGTTCCGTAACGCCGTTCGCCGCTTTCCCGAAGGTCATACGAGGTCTCCGCCGGCCAGCGTAGTGGACGGGCCGGCGGGCAGACTTGATCCAGATCATCCGAAAGGCCCCACCTACCCTGTCCGGCGCCTCCTCCGGAGCGGGCTGTCGGGCGGCCGTGCCGGTCGGAAACGGTAGGGCACGACGCAACGGGGATCGCGTGGACAGGACCGGTGCGCAGTCGATCTGCCGGGAACACAGCACCGCTGCATCGACACGCGCGTATCGCAGCGGTGCCTGCGCTGGCGGTCGCGCAGCTAGGAATCACTCCGGTAAACCAGTACCGGAATGCTGCTGTGCGTCAGCACCTTGTGCGTCTCGCTGCCAAGAAGCAAGGCCTGCACACCACGCCTGCCGTGAGACGCCATGAGAATGAGATCGCAGCCGAGCTTCTGAGCGGCGGCGATGATCTCGACGTAGACGTTGTCGCTCACGACGTACGCAGTATCCAAGGGCACTCCTGCTGCCGCAGCGAGTGCGCGGGCATCCGCGAAGTGGAGTCCGGCCCGTGTTTCCGCGTGCTGCAGATATTCGCTGCGGGTCTCCTCGAGCATTTCGGGCTGCACCGTGAAGGTATGGAACTCGGGAGCGGCATGAAAGACGGTGACGCGCGCGCCGAGAGCACTGGCCAGGCGAATCCCGGACTCGACGGCGTGGCGTGACAAGGCCGACCCGTCCGTTGGCAACAAGAAGTGCTTGTACATGGTGGTCTCCTGTGGGGTTGGGTGCATGCGGTCGCGCCGCCTGCTCATGCGACGGCGCGCCGATGCAGGTCCGGATGGGTGCAGGTGCTCAGGGCGCACCGCGCTAGGCCGTCGAGTACAACGCCTGCAGCGTACGAAGGCGGATGCCCGCAATGGCAGCACCGTCGAACGAAGGAGTTCACGGAATGGGCAGCCAATCGGATCGTTCTCACGGCGTACGCGGAGCTGTCTGGACGACTGCTCCAGTGTCCCGCTGCGGCGGTGCGCGACGTTGATTTGCATCAAGAGCGCATGAGATCGCTCGCCGCGACGCCCAGGATCGCGCCGCCGCCAGCGCCGGCACATCCGGCATCAGTTCAGCCGGCGCTACGCCGCGGGAATGCCTTCATTTCCGGTCGCCGCAATACGCGGCATGCAACACCTCGATGATGCGCTGGGCCGGGCCCTCCGGCAGCGAATAGATGACGCTCTGCGCATCGCGGCGGGTGGACACCAGCCCGTCCTCCCGCAGCACCGCCAGATGTTGAGAGAGCGCCGACTGGCTCAGATCGAGCAGGCCGTTGAGCTCGCCAACGGTGCGCTCACCATCGGCAAGCAGGCACAGGATCATCAGCCGCTTCTCGTTGGCCAGCGCCTTGAGCAGGCGCGACGCCTCCGCTGCATGCGCATTCATCTGATTTGCAGTGGATCGGGAGCGCGTAACACGGCGCGTCATCAGTTCCCTCCCACGCGCAGATGGATGTGCGGCCGTGTTCCGCCGCTGCCTGGCGACATGATGCCACCCCCAAGCCCTACAAGCGACGGTGCGGGAACGGACCGCGGCATGGCAGGCCACAAAATATTAGTTGACTCTAATATTAGGCGCTTCTAATATCAATCACACACCGCGGCACAGGCCCGCTTGACCTGCATCAATACGGCACCTGACCCAGGTGGGACAGTGAGGTTTACTCCACAAGGAGAATGCGCATGGCCAGAATTCTGATCATTGGCGCGGGACTGGCCGGAATGAGCGCCGCCTATGAATTGCGCGAAACGCTCGGCACGGAGCATGTGATCACCGTCCTGGGCAACGGCGAGCGATTCAGCTTCACTCCGTCCAACCCGTGGCTCGCGGTAGGCTGGCGCAAGTCCGAGGAATTCACCCTCGATGCAGGCACGTACCTGGCCAAGAAAGACATCGGATTCATTCCGCATGCGGCCGTTCAGATCGACGCGACCAGCAACACCGTCGTTGTCGACGGCGGCGAGCGCTTCAGCTACGACTACCTGCTGATCTGCACCGGCCCCAAGCTCGCGTTCGAGGAAATTCCGGGCAGCGACCCGGCCGATGGCACCGCGCATTCGGTTTGCACCACGCCGCACGCACAGCAGGCCTGGACGGCGTATCAGCGGTTCCTGGAAAACCCGGGGCCGGTGCTGATCGGCGCCGTGCAAGGCGCGAGTTGTTTTGGACCCGCCTACGAATTTGCCTTGATCCTCGACGCCGATCTGCGCAAGCGCAAGTTGCGAGATCGCGTACCGATGACGTTCGTGACCAGCGAGCCCTACATCGGACACATGGGCCTCGGCGGCGTCGGGGACTCGAAGGGACTGATGGAATCGGAGTTCCGTCAACGCCACATCAAGTGGATCACCAACGCAAAAGTCGCCGAGGTCCGCCCGGGAGAAGCGCGCGTCATCGAGCACGATGACGGCGCGCAACCCAGGCACGAGCACGTGCTGCCGTTCGGATACGCGATGCTGGTTCCGGCATTCAAGGGCGTCGACGCGGTGGCGGCGGTCGAAGGCCTGTGCAATCCGCGCGGATTCGTCCTTGTCGACAAACATCAGCGCAGCCCGAAGTACCCCCGCATCTTTGCCGCCGGCGTGTGCATTGCCATACCGCCCGTGGAAAGCACGCCGATCCCGACCGGGGCACCGAAGACCGGATTCATGATTGAGTCGATGGTGACGACGATTGTGCACAACATCGCCGCGGAACTGAACGGTGAGACAGCCGACTTCGAGGGCACATGGAACGCCGTGTGCCTGGCCGACATGGGCGACAGCGGGGTGGCCTTCGTGGCGCTGCCGCAGATGCCGCCGCGCAACGTCACCTGGGCCAGGAAGGGCAAGTGGGTACACCTGGCAAAAGTCGCTTTCGAGAAATATTTCCTTTTCAAGATGCGCCACGGAACGTCAGAGCCGATCTACGAGAAGTACGTAATGAAGGCTCTCGGCATCGAGCGACTCAAGCATGACCGGCATTGAACCTTCCACCCTTTGGCCACAACAGGAGAACCCCATGAATCTGGACCGAGCCGTACTGGCGTTTGCCGGCGTGATGGTCTTGCTCAGCGTCGCGCTGACGCAATTCGTTTCGCCCTGGTGGTGGCTGCTGACGGCCTTTGTAGGCCTCAACCTGCTGCAGTCGAGCTTCACCGGCTTCTGCCCTGCCGCGATGGTCCTGCGCAAGCTGGGCATGGGCCGGGGAATGCCGGCCGGCTGCGGATTCAAGTGAACGGCGGCAGGAGCGAATCGAGGTGAGGCGCATGCGCGCAATGCTCGTTGCAAGCTTGGCACTGGTGCTCAGTGCCTGCGGCACTGACCGGAAAGCGGCCGAACTGCCGCCGCTGCGTGAGCTGGCCACGATAACCATACGGGCTGCCGGCACCGATCGGGGCCGCACCTGGGACGGCGTGATCGAGGCGGTACAGCGTGCCGACCTTTCGGCGCAGACGGCTGGGCGCGTGGCCGGTGTCGACGCCGACGTCAACGACCACGTCCCTGCCGACGCGGTTCTGCTGCGTCTCACCGCGGTCGAGCAGCAGGCGGGCGCGAATGTCGCGCGTGCCCAGTTGCACGCCGCCACGGCAGCGGCCGCAGAAGCCGAAGCCACGCTGACGCGCTATTCCGCACTCGCGGCAAAACAGATGGTGTCCCGCCTGCAGATCGATCAGCTACGCGCAACACGCGACAGCGCCGTGGCTGCCCGCGATGCGGCGCACGCTCAGCTCCTGCAGGCCGAGCAGCAGATGAATTACACCGTGGTGCGCGCGCCCTTCGCCGGCGTGATCAGTTCACGCCATGTCGAGCCCGGCGAGAGCATCGCTGTCGGACAGGCGCTGATATCGCTCTACTCGCCCGGCGCATTGCGCATTCAGGTGCAGGTGCCGCAGTCGGAAGCGGACGCCATCGGGGCCTTGAAGCGCGCGCAAGTGCGGCTGGCCGATGGGCGAAGCATCGACGCTGCGGAGGTCGCTGTGTTCCCCTCCGCCGACCCGGCCACCCACAGCGTCACGGTTCGCGTCGTTCTGCCCGAACTGGCCGATCCGCCGCGGCCGGGCGCCACGGCAAAGGTCGTTTTCGCCGTCCAGGGCGCTGCCCCTGTCGTGCAGATTCCACCGAGCGCACTGGTGCAGCGCGGCGAGGTCAGCGGCGTCTATGTCCTGGACGGAAACCGGCTGTACCTGCGTCAGCTACGCCTCGGGACACGGACGGACGGACAGGTAGATGTCCTGGCAGGCCTCGCGGAGGGCGAAAAAGTCGCCGCGGATCCCGTTGCAGCGCTGCAGGCGTTGGTTGCTCAGCGCAAGGCGGCAGGGCAATCCAGTGAGTGAATCCGACGCCAAGACTCCGCTGGGCATCTCCGGCCGGCTGGCTGGCGCCTTTCAGTCCAACCCGCTGACGCCCGTTCTTGCGATCCTGGGCCTGCTGCTCGGCCTGGCTGCCGTGCTGATCACCCCGCGCGAGGAAGAACCGCAGATCGACGTGACGATGGCGAACGTCTTCGTGCCGTTTCCCGGTGCCAGCGCGCGTGACGTGGAGCAACTCGTCAGCACGCCGCTCGAACAGAAACTCTCCGAAATCGACGGCGTGAAGCACGTCTATTCTGTCAGCCGTCCCGGCATGGCCGTCCTGACTGTCGAATACACCGTCGGCATCCCGCGCCAGACCGCCATCGTGCGCCTCTACAACCAGGTATTTTCCAACCAGGACTGGTTGCCACCGAGCGTCGGCGCGGGCCAGCCCCTGATCAAGCCCAAAGGCATCGACGACGTGCCTGTGATGGCACTGACGCTGTGGACGGATGATCCACAGCGCAGCGCGACGGACCTGGCCGAGGTGGCGCACACGCTCGAAGCGGAGATCAAGCGCATCCCGGGCACACGCGACGTATATACCCTGGGCGCACCGGACCGCGTCGTTTCCGTCACGCTGGACGCGGCGAAACTCGCCGCGTTCGGACTCACGGTTCCTGATCTCGCCTCGGCGCTCCAGGCGGCCAGCAGCGTGCGCCAGATCGGCGAACGGATCGGCGGCGACACGGCCGTACCGGTCACCGCCGGCACCTTTCTCGTCGACGCCGATGCGGTATCCGATCTCATCGTCGGACTGGACGGAGGCCGGCCGTTGCGGCTGGCCGATGTCGCCGTCGTACAAGCCGGTGCCGACATCGCCACCCGCTACGTCTGGCACGGCGCGCCGCCGACGCAACCGGGCCCGGCCCACGGACTGACACCGGCGGTCACCATTGCCGTCGCGAAGAAATCCGGCAGCAATGCGGCCGACATCACCGGCGCCGTCAACCGCCGGATCGCGACGCTGAGGGACGAACTGATCCCCGATGGCGTGCATGTCACCGTGACTCGCGACTACGGCCGGACAGCCAACGACAAAGCGCTGAAGCTCATCGAGAAACTGGTGTTCGCGACGGGCTCGGTGGTCCTGCTGGTGCTGTTCGCGCTGGGCTGGCGGGAGGCGATCGTCGTCGGCAGCGCCGTGGTGCTGACGCTGGCCGTCACGCTGTTCGCGTCGTGGGCCATGGGCTTCACCCTCAATCGCGTCTCGCTGTTCGCGCTGATCTTCTCGATCGGCATTCTCGTCGACGATGCGATCGTCATTGTCGAGAATATCCACCGGCACATGACCCGCGATGGCAAGAGCCTGCGCGAGTCGATCCCGCCGGCCGTGGACGAGGTCGGCGGCCCGACCATCCTCGCGACATTCACGGTCATCGCGGCCCTGATGCCGATGGCCTTCGTGTCCGGCCTGATGGGACCGTACATGCGGCCGATCCCGATCAACGCCTCGGTCGGCATGCTGCTGTCGCTGGCGATAGCACTGGTGGTGACGCCCTGGCTCTCGCTGAAACTGCTCGGGCGGCACGCGGCGGCAAAAACGCCGGGCGATGAGCACGACCCGGCAGGTGCGCATGGCCAGGACCGCCTGCACCGTCTGTTTGCCGTCGTCATGCTGCCATTCCTCGCGCCCGACGCAGGCCCGCGCCGGCGCAGACTGCTCTACGGCGGCATCGCGGCACTCGTGCTCCTCGCCGCATCGCTGGCCGTCGTGCAGTGGGTGGTGCTGAAGATGCTGCCGTTCGACAACAAGTCCGAACTGCAGGTGGTGGTGGATCTGCCCGAGGGCCGCACGCTGGAAGCCACCAACGCACTGCTGACCGAACTTGCCGCGGTGCTCGACGGCGTACCCGAGGTACTGAACTACCAGGGTTACGCCGGCACATCGGCGCCGATGAACTTCAACGGGCTGGTACGCCAGTACTTCCTGCGCAACGGCAGCACGGTCGGCGATCTGCAGGTCAATCTTGTCGACAAGCATTTGCGAAATCGCCAGAGCCACGAGATCGCACGATGGCTGCGCCCACACCTGGCCGCGATCGGCAAGGCTCACGGCGCGTCGGTAAAGGTCGTCGAAGTGCCGCCGGGCCCGCCCGTGATGTCGCCGCTGGTCGCCGAGGTCTATGGTCCCGACTACGCCCGCAGCCGCACGCTGGCGTTGGCGCTGGAACAGAAATTCCTGCGCACGGACGCCGTCGTCGATGTCGATACCAGCGTAGAGAGCGAGGCGCTGCGGGAGACGATCGTCATCGACCGCGCACGCGCCGCACGGCTCGGCGTGCCGCAGTCGGCAATTGCCGATGCGCTGAGTGCAGCCGTCTCCGGGCTGGACGCGACCTATGTGCACGACGGCGCCTCCAAGTACCCGCGCCCGGTCCGGCTGCGCCTGCCGGCGGCCGATCAGTCGCAGATCGCACGCCTGCTCGACCTGCGGGTGCGCGGCGCAAACAACCAGCTGGTGCCCCTGTCGGAACTGGTGACGGTGCAGCAGGCCCCCTGGGACGGCGCGATCCTGCACAAGGACCTTCTTCCGGTGGTCTACGTCACGGGTGACGAAGCGGGCCGGCTCGACAGCCCGCTGTACGGCATGTTCGACCTCGTCGGCCAACTCCGCCGGGAAAAGGTGGACGGCCAGGCGATCGCGCAGACCTTCATCGCCCAGCCCGACGACACCAGCGTTTTCTCGATCAAGTGGGACGGCGAATGGCAGATCACCTATGAAACGTTCCGCGACATGGGGATAGCCTATGCCGTGGGTCTCGTGCTGATCTACCTGCTGGTAGTCGCCCAGTTCCGAAGCTACCTCGTGCCGCTCGTCATCATGGCGCCGATCCCGCTGACCGTGATCGGCGTGATGCCCGGGCATGCGCTGCTCGGCGCGCAGTTCACGGCGACCTCCATGATCGGCATGATCGCGCTGGCAGGCATCATCGTGCGCAACTCGATACTGCTGGTGGACTTCATCAACCAGGCCATCGCGGCCGGCCGAAGCCCCGAGAATGCCGTCGTGGAGGCCTGCGCGGTGCGCACCAAGCCCATCCTGCTCACCGGCCTGGCGGCGATGATGGGCGCGTTCTTCATCCTGGATGATCCGATCTTCAACGGGCTGGCCGTTTCGCTGATCTTCGGCATCCTGGTATCGACCGCGTTGACACTGGTCGTCATTCCGCTGCTGTACTTCACGCTGCACAAGCACATCGGCGCAGTGCCGGAC
>JAAFHE010000142.1 GCA_013298265.1 Lysobacterales bacterium
GTTGTCGACGCTGTCGCCCATCAGTGCGAGGAAGTCGACGATCTGCGCCGGATGCACGCCGAACTTGTCGAACACGCCGGCCGGATCGAGCGTCGTGTTGGTCATGGTGTTGCTCAGGGTCACATGCGGGCCGACCAGCTGCGCCATGTCCTTGTCGCCGGTGGAGACGACGACGTCGATGCCCAGCGCGGCGGCCTGCAACGCGAGCGTGCCGATCACGTCGTCGGCCTCGACGCCGGATTCGCGCAGGATCGGAAAACCCAGGGCGCGCACGATCTGGCACATGGGCTCGATCTGCGCGCGCAGTTCGTCCGGCATCGGCGGGCGGTTGGCCTTGTAGGCGGGATAGAGTTCATCGCGGAACGTGGGTCCGGATGCATCGCAGACGAAGGCCGCGTAGTCTGGCTTCGCTTTGAGCGTCGTGCGCAGCATGTTGACGATGCCGAACAGCGCGCCAGTCGGTTCGCCGGCCGCATTGCTCAGCGGCGGCAGCGCGTGGAAGGCGCGGTAGAGATAGCTGGATCCGTCGATCAGCACCAGGGTGGGCATGGTCTACTCCTTGCAGACGCCGAGCTTGGCGCAGCGCCGCCGGCCTTTCAATCCGGACACGCTACAGCCGGCTCGTCACGCGGCCACGACACCGGTCCATTCAGGCCCGTTTGTTATGCTGCGGGCATTCCGGCCCGGCGGGTGCGCGGGGCCGGCCCTGCAACGTCCGGAGCCCATGATGAAGCGGAATCTGATCCTCGCCGTACTGCTGACAGCCTGTTGCGCATCAGCCCAGGCGGCTCCCGAAGAACCTGTAGCGACCCCGCCCGTACAGCGCACCGACCTCGTCGATGCGCCGCCGCCGGCGATGACCGATCCGGGCGTCAAGTCCAAGGCTGCGCCACCACCCGGTCTGGAAAAAGCCAAGGCCGACGCGCGGCGCGAGGACAAGCCTGAAGTCGGCATCCGTAAGGAAGGCGACGACACCATCGAGGAATACCGCACCAGCGGCAAGGTCAACATGATCCGCATCACGGGCAAGAGCGGCGTGACGCGAACCTACATCGACACCGATGGTGATGGCCGCCTCGAAGGCAATCCGAAGGATGGTCCCGTAGCGCCGGTGTACTACAAGTTGTACGAGTGGAACTGAAGGACGAAAAATAAGTGGCAGGAGTGAGAAATGAGCAAGCCATGCGATACCGCTAGGCTTTCACTCGTTTCTCACTCTTCTGCCCTCGTTGCTGTTTTCAGTGTCTGAAATGGCGGACACCGGTAAACACCATCGCCATGTCGTTTTCGTCGGCCGCCACGATGACTTCGTCGTCGCGCATGGAGCCGCCCGGCTGGATTACGGCGCGGATGCCGGCCTTGGCGGCGGTGTCGATGCCGTCACGGAACGGGAAGAACGCATCGGATGCCATCACGCTCTCGCGCACGTCAAGGCCTGCTTCCTCGGCTTTCATTGCGGCGATGCGCGCACTGATCACGCGACTCATCTGGCCGGCGCCGATGCCGATGGTCTGGCCGCCCCTGGCGTAGACGATCGCGTTCGACTTGACGTACATCGCGACGTGCCAGGCGAACAGCAGGTCGCGCAGCTCCTCCGCGTTTGGCACGCGCTTGCTGACGACCTGCAGGTCCGACAGCAGCAATGTGTCGCGGTCGGCGTCCTGCATCAGCAGGCCGCCCGAAATGCGCTTGAGGTCAGTCGTATGCGCCGTATGCTCCGGCCAATGCCCCGTGGCCAGGATGCGCACATTGGGTTTCTTGGAAAATACCGCCAGTGCCGCTTCGTCGACTTCGGGCGCGATGATGACCTCGACGAACTGGCGATCGAGTATGGCGCGCGCCGTGACCACGTCGAGCGAACGGTTCAGCGCGATGATGCCGCCGAAGGCTGAGGTCGGATCGCAGGCGTAGGCGCGCTCGTAGGCCAGCATCGGCGTGTCGCCGAGGGCGACGCCGCAGGGATTGGCATGCTTGACGATAACGCAGGCCGGCGCGCTGCCGAAGGCCTTGACGCATTCCAGCGCGGAGTCCGCATCTGCGATGTTGTTGAACGACAGCTCCTTGCCGGCGAGCACGCGCGCGGTGGCGACGATGCCTGACGGCGGGTCGCTTTCGATGTAGAGCGCGGCCGACTGGTGCGGGTTCTCGCCGTAGCGCAGCGTCTGTGCGCGGCGGTAGCTCAGGTGCAGGCTTGGCGGATAGTTGTCTTCGCGTTCGCCGGTGCGCGCGCCGAGCCAGTTCGCGATCAGGCCGTCGTAGCGCGCGGTATGGGCGTAGGCCTTGGCCGCGAGGCGGCGGCGCAATTCCATCGTGGTGCCCTGCGTGGCATGCAGTGACTGCAACAGCTCGGCATAGTCGGCCGGTTCGGTCACGACGGCGACGTGCTCGTGGTTCTTGGCTGCTGCACGCAGCATGGCCGGGCCGCCGATATCGATATTGTCGATCGCCTCGTCGAGGCTGCAGTCGGGCCGTGCCGTGGCCTTCTCGAACGGGTAGAGATTCACGACGAGCAGATCGATGGGACTGATGCCGTGCTGCGCCATGACGGCATCGTCGATGCCGCGCCGGCCGAGCAGGCCGCCATGTATTTTCGGATGGAGGGTCTTGACGCGTCCGTCCATGATCTCGGGAAAACCGGTCACGTTGCTGACGTCGGTAACCGGCAGACCCGCGTCGCGCAGCGTGCGCGCCGTGCCGCCGGTGGACAGCAGGCTGACGCCCAGGGCATCCAGGCCGCGCGCGAGATCGAGCAGGCCGGTCTTGTCGGAAACGCTGATCAGTGCGCGGCGTACCGGCACTAGCGTGGCGTCGAACATGGGGTATCGCCGGTTGCGAAAGAGGGCCGCGGATTATAGCCCGCAGGCCGCCACGCTATCGCGGTTTTTCCGGTTGCGGCGCAGGCGGCTCAGAGCAGTCCGTGCTGCGACAATTTCTTGCGCAGCGTCGCCCGGTTGATGCCCAGCGCCAGCGCAGCTTTGCTCTGATTGCCGCCGTACCACGACATGACTTCGCGCAACATCGGCGCCTCGACTTCGCACATGACGAAATCGAACAGGCCTTCTGCCTGCTGTGTGTCGAGATCGACGAGGTAGCGACGTACGGCGCGCGCGACGCACTCGCGCAGGGCGGGTTGGGAAACAGCGGCATCGGGCGCCGGTTCGGGGCGCAATACGGAGACGGCATTCACGGCGGCGAGCAACCTGGGGTCTGTTCTTCCATGACCGCCGGATGCGAGTGCCGACGGGGCGGGGATGTTAGCGCGGCAATTGCGCATTGGTAAGTGCCAACTGTCGCAATACGCGAAGATCTCTCAGCAGTGACCCGGCGAATTGTGACGTTGCCGCATCGCGCCGGTGTGCGGCCGTGCGTGTGTTCCGTTCAAAGAAACTTGAACTCGAATGCAACCGCGTTCCTGCCCGGATCGCGGACCTCGAAAACCAGCGCGGTGCTTGCGCCGGCGGCAAGGCCACGTTCCATGGTGCGCGTGTCGCCGAGATAGTCGCGCGGCTGGAAGCGGCGCATCGCGACGCGGTTTTCGTCGAGGTCGGACAGGGTGATTTCCACGATCGGGAACGCCTGCGCGTAGTCGGCGGCATTGCGTACCGTCGCCGACACGATCAACGCACCCGATACCGAAGGGTGTGGGCGGATGTCGCGCGACAGCAGTTCGAGCTGCTGCGTCGCGTGGCGTAATGGCAGCTCGCAGTTCAGGGCGGCGCAGCCCCGGTCGAGCCACGGACGCACGAGTTCGTTGTCGAGTAGCTGGTCGCGCTCGGCATAGGCGAGCTGGCCGGCCAGGCTCAGCGACAACAGCACGGTACCGACGACCCAGGGCCAGCGCCGGCCGCTGCTGCGGCGCGCGTGGCGCGCGAACGCCGGCGCGGAAGTGCGGCGCGGTTCGCGCGCCCGCGGGCGCTCGTCCGGGTCAAAGGTGAAGCTGACCGCCTGCACGTTGGGCCGGTAAACCGGTACGCCCAGGCGCGGCGGTTGCGGATCGGGCGCATGAATGTCCAGGCGCTCGAACGGCTCCGGCGGCAGTTGGTCGGCCAGCGTGAGCAGCGCGTCGAACAGCGCGTCGCAATGGCTGCAGCGCACCATGCCATGCCCGCGCGCGATGGCCGCCGCATCGGCGTTGTAGACGGTCGCGCATTCGGGGCATTGCGTATACATGCGAGGTACGAGGGAGAAGAAGTGAATGGAGAGTGGATGCTGGTGCAGCGTGGACCGTGCCGCCGGCGATTTCAAGCGGAGCGGTGCTCCGCTTCCACTCGTTTCTCACTTCTCTGCACTGTCCACTGACTTGCGGCGTCCGCTGATTCGCACCCAGTCTTCGCGTTGCGCGATACCAAGGTCGTCGAACCACTCGCCGTAACGCTCGAGCAGTTCCTCGTGCTGGCCGGCAAGGATGCCCGACAGCGCGAACGGCGCGCCGGGCTTGCAGGCGTCGGCGAACAGCGGAGCGAGTTGCGCCAGCGGTCCGGCGAGGATGTTGGCAACCAGGAGGTCATACGGCCCGTCGGGGCAGTCCCGCGGCAGGAACAGGCGCAGGGCGTCGGCGACGCCGTTACGCTGTGCATTGTCACGGCTGGCTTCGAGCGCCTGGGGATCGAGATCCACGCCGACGACCTCGGCCGCGCCGAGCTTCAGGGCCGCGAGCGCGAGCACCCCCGAGCCGCAGCCGTAGTCGAGCAGACGCTTGCCGCGCAATTCGATGCCGTCGAGCCACTCCAGGCACAGGGCCGTGGTCGGATGCGTGCCGGTGCCGAAGGCGAGGCCGGGATCGAGGCGCACGACGATGGTGTCGCCGCTGTCTTCCGGCGGATCGATATTCCAGGGATAGATCCACAGGCGCCGGCCAAACTGCATCGGCTGGAAGGTATCCATCCAGGCACGCACCCAGTCGGCATCGGCCACGTCGCGAAAATCGAGCTGGTCCGGCGCGATCTCAGGCACGAGGTCGGTCAGCGCATGGACGAGGCCGGCACGATCCACCGCGATGTCGAACAGTGCCGCGAGCTTGATCGTCGGCCATACCGGCGTCTCGCCGGGCGCGGGCTCGAAGATGGGGTGGTCTTCTGCGTCGAGCAGGGTCACTGACAGCGCGCCCAGGTCCTCCAGTGCCAGTTCGATGCGTTCCTGATCGTTGGCGTGGATGGTCAGCGAGAGTTCGATCCAGGGCATGGTGGGCGCTACTCAGTTTTGATGTCGATGCTGCGCAGGCCGTCCGGGTGCGTCAGGTAGGCCTTGCCGCCGCGCCGCTTGGCGATGGTCGCCACGCAGAGTGCGTCGGCGATCGTGGTTGTCACGTCCGGCGCCCCCGTCACGACGAGATTGGACTGGCGATACGGCATGAGCAGTGCCGCCAGTCCATCGCAGGTCGTGGTTGCGTCCTGTACCGAGTAGGCGTTCTTGCCGGTGACGACAATGACCAGCGAATCCGGCGGCAGCCCGTCGAGTGCCCCAGCCTGCGGCGGCGCGGCTGCGACGGCTGCGGCCGACACCGGCTTGGCCGCGCCGGCATGCTTGTCGGCGGCGCCGTTGCTGGCGCAGCCCGCAGCGAGCACGGCGAACAGCGTCAGTGCGGCGCCGCGAAGCGAACGGTCAACCCAGCGCAATGCCCTTCTCCTTCTGCTCGGCGATGCGCTTTTCGAGGTAATGGATGTTCTGCCCGCCGGCCTGGAAACCCACGTCGCTCATGATGCGCTGCTGCAGCGGGATATTGGTCTTGACGCCGTCGATGACCATTTCGGCCAGGGCCAGGCGCATGCGTGCGATCGCCGTGGCGCGGTCGCGGCCGTGGACGATCAGCTTGCCGATCATCGAGTCGTAGTTCGGCGGGATGCGGTAGCCGTCGTAGATGTGCGTGTCCAGGCGCACGCCGGGTCCGCCGGCGCCGAGGAAGCGTTTCACCGTGCCTGGCGACGGCATGAAAGTGTCGGGGTCTTCGGCGTTGATGCGGCACTCCACGGCGTGGCCGGTGAAAGTCACGTCTTCCTGGCGGATCGACAGCTTTTCGCCGCCGGCGATCAGCAGCTGCTCGCGCACCAGGTCGATGCCGGTGATGAGCTCCGTCACCGGGTGCTCGACCTGGATGCGCGTATTCATCTCGATGAAATAGAAGCGACCGTTCTCGAAGAGGAATTCGAACGTGCCGGCGCCGCGGTAGCCGATGCGCAGGCAGGCATCGACGCAGACCTTGCCGATGTCGGCGCGCTGCTCGGCCGTGATGCCGGGCGCAGGCGCTTCCTCGACAACTTTCTGGTGGCGGCGCTGCATGGAGCAGTCGCGCTCGCCAAGGTGGATGGCATTGCCCTGGCCGTCGGCGAGCACCTGGATCTCGACATGGCGCGGGTTCTCGAGGAACTTCTCCATGTAGACCATATCGTTGCTGAAAGCCGCCTTGGCTTCCGACTTGGTCATCCCGATGGCGTTATGCAGGTGTGCCTCGGTATGCACGACGCGCATGCCGCGGCCGCCGCCGCCACCGGCCGCCTTGATGATGATCGGGTAGCCGATGTCACGGGCGATGCGGCTGTTCTCGGCCGGATCATCGCCGAGCGGTCCGCCCGAGCCCGGCACGCAGGGCACGCCGGCCGCCTTCATCGCCTTGATCGCTTCGACCTTGTCGCCCATGAGGCGGATCACGCTCGCGGTCGGGCCAATGAAGATGAAGCCGGACTTCTCGCAGCGCTCGGCGAAGTCGGCGTTCTCCGACAGGAAGCCGTAGCCCGGATGGATGGCCTGGGCGTCGGTGACCTCGGCCGCCGCAATGATGGCCGGGACGTTGAGGTAGCTTTCGGCCGCCGGCGCCGGGCCGATACAGACCGATTCGTCGGCCATGCCGACGTGCTTGAGATTGCGGTCCACCGTGGAATGGACGGCGACGGTCTTGATGCCCAGCGTGTGGCAGGCGCGCAGCACGCGCAGGGCAATCTCGCCGCGGTTGGCGATGACGACTTTATCGAGCATGGCGGGGAATCGGGAATGGGGAATGGGGAATCGTCGGAAACAGGGTGCGCAGCGCTGGTCGGAACCGTTTCATTGCTTAACTCCTGGCTTGCCCAGCGTATTCATGAGTGACGTCAGCTTTGCGAACAGCCGATCGGTGAGTTCATCCAGCATGGCGGGTGGATCGCCGTAGTTCAGTCGTGTCGCGATCAAGCGTTGCGTATCCAGTTCTGCGAGAGAGCCGCGAGCAATGGACAGGAACCGCAGATACTCCTGACGGGATCGTCGGGCGGCACCTTCGGCGATGTTCGACGGGATGCTGATGGCGGCTCGCCGGATCTGCATCGTCAGCGCGAACCGCTCAGAGTCGGGAAACAGGGAAGAAAATCGATAGACCGCTTCGACGAGGTCCATCGCATCCTGCCAGACCTCCAGTCGCTCATGCGGCCGCTTGAACGATTCCCGACTCCCCATTCCCGATTCCCGATTCCCGATTCCCGGCACTCAGCCAATCACAAACAGGGGTTCGTCGAACTCGATCGGCCGCCCGCTGGTCGCGAGCACCGCGAGAATGGTGCCGCCGACGTCGGCCTCGATCTGGTTGAACATCTTCATCGCCTCGATGATCGCGAGCGTTTCGCCCGGCTTGACCTGCTGGCCGAGCTTGACGAACGGCGGCGCCTCCGGATTCGGCGAGGCGTAGTAGGTGCCGACCATCGGCGAGCGCACGACATGGCCGTCGGGCAGTGTCTTTCCGGTCGGCGTTCCCGGCGTTTCAGGCGCCGGTGCGGTCGTGGTTCCGGCCTGCGGGGTGCGGTGCTGTTCCACATGCACATGCGTGACCGGCGCCGGCGGTGGACTCGCGGCGGCCATCATTGGCAAGGTCATGCCGCGCGGCAGGCGGCTCAGGCGGACGACTTCCTCGCCTTCCTTGATTTCCAGTTCGGCCAGATTCGACTCTTCGAGTATGTCGATCAGCTTCTTGATTTTGCGCAGGTCCACGGACGGATCCTCAGGTGCGTTGACAGACGAAAGACATCAGGCGAGGCGACGCATCGCGGCGTGCAGCGCCAGCCGATAGCTGTCGGCGCCGAACCCGCAGATGACACCGACGGCGACGTCGGAAAGATAGGAGCGATGGC
>JAAFHE010000143.1 GCA_013298265.1 Lysobacterales bacterium
ACCCAGACCCGTAGCCACCGTGTCCAGGCTCTGGCCGAGCACAACCATCGTCTGCGCGATTGCGCGCGTGGTACCGCTGGCCTGGTCGGCCTCGCCGATGTAGCGCGTGACCGCGTTCTGTATCTGCTGCCAGGCGCGGCCGATCGTCAGCGGCACATTGCGCGCGAACTCGGCCTCGATCTTGTCGGCCGAGGCGGTGAGTGCCGCGAGCACCGTCTGCGCGGTGAGCTTGCCCTGCTCCGAGAGCTTGCGCAGTTCTCCGACGCTCTTGCCCGTGTGCTCGGCCAGCGCCTGCACCACGCGCCCGCCGTTCTCCATCACACTGCGGAATTCATCGCCGTTGAGCACACCGGCCTGCAGCGCTTGGCCGAGCTGCTGCACCAGCGACGTCGACTCGGTCGCCGTCGCGCCCGAGACCGCGAGCGCCTTTTGGATCGTCTCGGTGAGCACCAGGCCGCGCTGCTGCGCCAGCTCCGAGGACAGCCCCATCGACTGCAACACGCGCGTGTTCTTGACGGCGAGTGTCGCCGTGGCATCGAGCGCAACACCGGTGCGCTGCGCGATTTCGAACACGCGGCCGCTCACCGCGCCAAGCTGCGTCGTGTCCTGCGTAACCGTGCGCAGCTTGCCCTGGATGTTCGCGTAGCTGTCGGCGATGCCGGCGACACCGCGCGCCAGTTCAACGGCGCCGCGTACCGTGAAGAACGCGATCAGCTCACCGCGTGCGCGCCGCACCTGGTCGCCGAGGCCGGCGACGCTCGATCGCGTGCTGTCGAAGCCGCGCGTGACCGTGCTGGCCGCTTGCGCGCCGTCGGTACCGAACCGGCGAACTTCGCCGGACGCGGTGCGCAGCTCGCCGTATAGACCCCGGCCGTCCGCCGTGAGGCGAACGCCAAACGTGTAGTCAGCCACGGCTACTGCGCCCCGTCACACGATCTCCGTTCGGTGGACCGGTGCCGTCGCTCGGGGCGTGAGCGGCGGTACCGTACGTTTCAGTTATCTTTTTCGGCGTTGAGGTGCGGCAGCGCCGCGTTCACCATCACCGCCACGCCGGATGACACCTCCGGCCAGTCCTTACGCGGTACGTGCGCGCTGTGCATCGCGGCCAGTACCTCCTGCGCGCTGATGCCGATCCAGATCAGATCCTTGAATCCAGCCAGGCGCGTCCAGGTGCAGCGGCAGAACACCTCCACGACCGCCCAGTTCTCGGGCCAGATATGGCGCGGCTCCATGAGCTCCTCGGCGACGCGCCGCTCTTCGGCAATGCCCTCGTCGTCCCATCCCTGGTTGACGAGGTCGGCGATGTAGTCCTCGACATCCGAGCCGGGCGATCCCTGCGCCCACCACACCGCCGCGGCGGTTAGTTTTTTAGCTTTCCCTCGATACCGACGGACTTCATCCAGGCGGCGACGACGCGAGCGCGTGTCGGTGTGATCGCGAGCAGCGTGGCGCGGTTGTCGTCGGTGACCGGCACTTCGTCACCGCTCGACAGAAACACCTTGCGCCAGCCCTTGAACACCCGGTCGCAGACTTCGTCATCGCTCAGCGCGCCGCTCTCGCCGGGGCTGAAGATCTCCTGCAGCTCACTGGCCGGCAGGCGCTTGAACTTGGCGTCGAACTCGAACTTCTGCGTCTTGCCGTCTTCGTCGATCAGATCGACGATGACCGGATACCAGTAGTGCTCACTGACGGCATCCAGGATGAAACCTTTGTTGGGCTTGGCGGACATGGGGCATGGGCTCCTAGGGTTGAACGTGAGACGGCGGCACACTGCCGCCGCCTCATCTGCGTAGCGCGGCGTCCGCGCGGGGATCAGGTAAAGACGAGCGACATCTCGTCGTCGCCGGCATTGCGTACGAAGCTCAGGTTCGCTTCGAGCATCGCGCGGCCCTTGTCTTCGCCGTACTTGGGTTGCAGCAGCTGCGTGACCGGCGCGTTGAACGTCACGATGCTGCCCGCCACGAGGCCGTGCACGACCAGCAGCGCGCCAGTGGTGTCCGACCGTGCCGTGGTGAAGTAGTCCTTCACGCTGATCGCCGGTGCCAGCAGGCTGATCTGGCCGTCCGGTTTGCGGTCGACGATCTCGACCATCTCTTCGCCGGGGTTGTCGAAGTGTTCGACCTGGTTCTTGTGGTCGTACGCAAACGACTTGTAGACCGAGGCCAGCCCGTGCAGCGTGACTGTCGGCGTGTTCGCGAACGTGATCGGTCGGGCGCGCGCCCAGCCGGTGAAATTCGGCGCGATATCGGCGACCGACGACGGCGTGACCCACAGACCCGTAAACACAAAATGCAGGTACGGCAGGCCTTGGCTATCGAGCTTGAGCTGGTACGTACCGCGCGCACCGCGCAGCGCGTGCCGCTGACCGTCGAGCTGGAAATACATCGTCAGCGCGTCGGTACCGCTGGAGGCCGGCGCATACGTCACGCTCGTGGTAGCGACGATGGTTTCCGACATCTGGCAGGCCTTGAGCAGCGTGCCGAATTTCGGTGCGGTACCGGCGGTTCCGGAACCCTGCAGCTCGACGTCGAACTCGACCTTGACGTGCGTGCCGACATGGACGTCGCCATCGTTGCCGAACGTCTGTCCGTCGAACTCGTGTTTGACCGTCGACCCTTCGAGCGGCATGACCTTCGCCGCGTGCGTCTGGATCGCGTCAGCCGCGACCAGCGCGACTGCGGTGCCGTAGACGCTTTCGATCTTCGCGAAGACAACGGTCTTTTTAGTGCGCAGTGCCATCGCTTACTCCTCGGCCGTGCGGTTGCGGCGCGACGCGCGCAGGGGCGGCGCTTCGTCGGTCGCGGTGGTAGTGGCAATGGCCGCGTCGTTGCCCTCGGCAGGCGCAGCCGCTTCCTGCGCGGCTTGCTCGACCGTTTTTGTCGGCGCGATGTGCTCGACGAAATTGCCGGCCTTGTCGTAGACGAACGTGCCGCCGCCGCTGCGGTTGGGAATCGTGTCGCGTGTCATGGTCACTCCAGGTAACGGATGGTGTTGAGGCCCAGCCGGGCCACGTGGCAGAGCACACCGGCAAACATCGCCGGCCCGCAGTCGTCGAGCTGGATCGCGGACTCGCCCGCGCCGCCGCCGTCGACCGGAATCGAGCACTGCGCGACCGAGCCGCCGAGCGTGTCGTCGACGCGGAACGCATCGCGCACGCGCTCGATCAGGGCATCGAAAGCAATCTCACTCGACGTGGCATCGTCGAAGGCCATGAAGCCCACGAGGCGCCAGCGAATCTGCTCAACGCTGGTCTGGCGGATCTCGCCGACCTCGCTGGTTTGCTGCCGCCGGACGTACCAGCCCTGCAGGCGATTCAGCGGCGCTGACCAGTACAGCGATTTGAGCTTCGACTGGTCGGCCGCGTAGCGTTCCCGGTCGTGTACGACGCCGATGCTGGCCACGCTGTTGAGGCGCGTGACGATCGCGGTGCGAATGGCGGCAACGCTCACGACTGCGCTCCAGCGAGGCGGCGCACGATGCGCGCGACGCCTGCATCAAACTTGCGACGGATCTCGCCCTGCAGGCGCTGGTACGTCGGCCCCCACACTGGCTGCGGTTTCGTCCCGCGCACGCGGATCGCGTGCGCAATCCCGAACGCCGCGCTACGCGCCGCTTCGCCGGTTTCGCCGGTCTTCGCACGCACCCAATCGATCAGCGGCTGGATCGGCGGCATATGCGGCTTCGTGCCCAGCTCGACGAACGGCGCGTAGGGCTTGTCGGTGGCGACCAGGCCGAGCACGGTGTCGCCGAGCACGTGCTCCTCGCGAAACACCGAACCGCGCAGACCGGCCGCACCCGCGGCGCCGGACGGCAGCTCGCGCATCACTTCGCCCTGGATCAGTACGTCCGCGTCGACCATCGTGGTCAGCATTTCGGCGCGCACGATATCCGGCGAGCGCCGCCACAGTGCGTCGAGATCCGCGAAGTCGCGCAGGTCTGCCGTGATGTTCACGGGCCGGGCCTGCGCTGCGGCGGATGAAACAGGCGACGATCGCCGAACGCGTCACGGCTGGGCAGCTCGACGACGGCACTCGCCCCTTTGAGCGTCTTGGCACGATCGGGCACGCCGACGATGCGGGCGTACTCCGCACGCAAATCCCGTTCGCGAGCGCGGTACCGCTCCGTCTTGCCGATATGGTCCGTCGTGTCCGCCGCGATCGTCGGCGCGCCCTCGGTCGCGTAATACGCGGCGAGTTGCCCGCAGAGCACGGCCGCAGCGAGCGACACGATCGCGCTCGCATGCGCGCGCGGAATCGTGTCGCTCAGCGCGGTCAGCTCGTGCACCGTCGTGTACGTCAACCGGATCGTGCTACCGGATGCCAGCGGCACAACGTAGCGCAGCGTCAGGCCAGACGGCATGGCATACAGGTACACACTGCGCGGATCGAGATACTGCGGCGGCTCCGCGTCGATCGGGAACTCCACGCGCTGCACCAACGAGATGGTCGTCGACCAGTCACTCGGCAACGGCATTTGTGTGCCGCCGGGCGCGACCAGGTCGGCCACGGCAACCCGCGGCCGGTCCATCGAGTAGCGCAGCACCGCATCGGCGATGGCCGCGTCGCGCGCGGGATCCGCGATGACGCCATCCTTGTCGCGGATGGCGTCGGCTACGGCAGATTGGATAGCAACGAGACTCATGGGTGCGGAGCGTTCACCGAAAAATTCTGATGGTTCCCCCGGAGATCAACTGGCCCATCCGTGCCTCTCCGGGGAGCTGGGCCGTCCCTGGCCCTCTTCGTCGCTGCGGTTATGTGTGGGTTACGCGACGATCGCGCCGTAGAAGCCGCGGTAGTCGCGCACGGCACCGGAGTAGATGTGCCGGATCTTGTATTTGATCTGGTCGTTGCTGAAGAGCGAGCCCTGCGTCGGCAGATCTTGGATGAAGATTTCCGGGTCTTCCTTGCCGCCGTAGAAGCCGATTTCGATCAGCGGCACGGACGCGTTGTCGGCCGTGGCGAACCAGTTGTTCGCGTCCGTCCAGTAGTCGACCACGTGCACGGTCGGCTTGCGCGACTGCACGAACGTCTCGTCGTTGTTGGACGCGCGGACGAACAGGTCGTACGTCTGCTCTTCGAGATCCGCCGGCACCACCAGGTGACGCAGCGTGATGCCGAGCCGCTTGTTGCTCGACAGCTCGGTCTGGCGCTTGATCGCCAGGCGCGCCGCCGCGAAGCTCGCCGTACCCAGCGCGGTGGTGCCGATGTTGTTGTGACCGGCGACGAACAGCGCCAGGCCGTCGTAGATGACCGGGTTGGTCGCCAGGAAGTTGTAGACAAATTCGTACAGCGTGCGGCCGGCGCCCGTGGCCATCGACAACGGGATGCGGCGGATCACGCCGACGTCGTCGTTCGCAATGGTCTCCAGCGAAATCGTCTCAGTACCACCGCGCTTGGTCAGCGCGTAGGTCGCCACATCGTCGCCCGGCGACGTCAGCGGGTCATACGAGCCGTTCTCGGCAACGGCCGGCAGGTTGCCGTAGCCGCCCAGTCGCGTGCGCTGCTGCGTACGGAAGTCGCTGACGGGCACGACGTCAGCCAGCCAGCGCCAGTCGTTGTAGGCCTCCAGCGCGCCGTACTCGCGGATCACCGAGCGAGCGATGGAGTCACCGAGGATGTCGCCCCACGTGCTCGCCGAAATCGCTTCGGCAAAGCGCGATTCGCCCACCGCCTCGCGCATCCGCTGCATATCGCAGTTCTGGACCAGTCCGGTGACGCGACGGTCACCGGTGACCTCGATGTACGCCTCGCGGAACGAAAATCCCGGCTTCGACCGGTCAAAGAAGTCGTCAAACATCTTGCCGACCTTCTCGCTGCGATCCTCGCCCGGCTCGATCGAGCCCAGGCCGCGGATGTGCGCGCCGTCCGCCTCGCGCAATTGCGTGAGCAGCGTGCGCTCGCCCGCAATCGCCGTGGTGACGTCGGCGGCCGTGAACGTCTCGGCTTCGGCGAAACGCGTCTGCAGGCGCTGCTGCAGCGGTACCGGCAGGCGGGACTCGTTGATCGCGACGCGGGCGTTGGCGCGCGTCTCGATCATCGCCAGGCGCGCCTCAACGGTGGCGAGTGCCGTGGCCGAGGCCGGCGCAGGATCCGCGCAGGCCTCGCGGTAGGCGGTAAGAACGTCCTCATCCGAGGCATCGGTGAGCGCGGCGGCGCGCTTGGCGTCGCGTGCGCGGATCTGATCGAGCATCTGCTGACGCAGCATGGTGTCTTGCTCCTGGTGAGCTTCGGCGAAACGGATGATTTGCCCGCCGGCACCCGGCGAGATGATGAGATCGACGGAGTCGACCCGAGCGATGGTCACGGCCTCGCGGAACTTGCCGCGGCGCTTCTCGCGGCCGGCCGCGTCGATCGACAGGCCGAACGTGTCGGTCATGTCGCGCGTGACAGCCTCGCGGACCTTCGGCGCCACGTCGGAGGTGTCGAGTACTTCGAACACTGCCTGGATCTCGCCGCCGCCGTTGGCCGCCTCGACAAAGCGCGGCTGCACCAGTCGGCCGACCAGGTTGCGGAAATCCTTGTTCTTGCGGTTGCCCTGTATGTGATCGTCGTCGGGTTTGACAAACACCCGAACGCCGTCGAACAGCGGCGCGGCCTCGCGCAGCACGGCGGCCGGGTACTCCACGCCGTTGAGTGACAGGCCCGAACGAATCACGCGCACGAGATAGCGCGACGCGTTGGGCTGCGAAGCATCGGCCGCGAGCGCTTCGATAAACGCGCCCGCGGCCTCGCCCAACCCGCGCCCCACGGGTGCCGGTACCGGTGCGCCTTCGCGCATCGGTGGATCTTTGGATTTGCCGACCGGCGTCGGCTGCAGCACGACCTCGATCGGGTCGCCGAGTGAAACCTTGTTGTCGTCGCTGATCGTGTAGCTGAACTCGAACAGGCGCCCGCCGCGTTCGGCGATCACACGATCGACGTACACCGCACGCGTGCAGACCCAGTCATTCGCGCCGAGACCGTAGTGCCGACGCAGCTCGTCGCGCAGCAGGTCCATCGTCTGGTTGAATTCGCCCGCGGCGGCTTCGCGCAGCGCAACGGTCGGATAGTCGACGAGCACTTCCGTGCGTTCACCGAGCGCGACCTGGTTGTTGTCGTCGATGGCGAAGTCGTACGCGTAGTAGCGGCCGCCCTCGGCGGCGACGACGACGCGCGCGGGGAACATCGCCGCAATCGACGCATAGCCGCCGAGCTTCTGCTGCAGCGCGCTGCGCACGAGCGACATGACCTGGCCGATCTCGGTCGCCGCGGCTTCGCGCAGCGCCGTCTCGCCGACGAGGCCAGTAGCCGGCACCGGAGGAAGTCGCATCTCAGGCGACCTCTTTCCAGAGGTTCTTGCCGTCAGTCACCACACGCACGGTCTGATCGCCGTAACTGCACTCGGACAAGACCTCGACTTTCTTTTCGTCGACGTCGTCGGGCGGCAGCGGATACAGCGCGAGCGCATCGACAGCGGCCGTGGCGCGCGGCGCACGCGCTTTCGGCGCCTTCTTGATCTCGGCGTCTTTGTTCGAGGACGGATTCTTGGGGTCAGCCACAGCGCTTCTCCGTACGAGCGAATGTCGTAGCGGAGTCGATGATCAGGAGATTGGTCCGCGGAAACTTTTAGCGCGTGCTAAAGACGTCGCGAGCCCTGCGTGGCATAGCGTAGCACCAGGTCCGCGTCGCTAGCGCGTGTCGCGCACGATGCGCAGGTTGGTGGCCGCGTCGAACGGATCCAGCCGCATGGTCGCCTGGCCCCAGGTGCTGCCGTCGGTCACCGGCACGCTGAGGCAACCGCAATTGATCGTGTTGCGCGCCGAGCCCTTCGGATCACGCGGGTGCATCAGTTTCTCGCCACCGATGACAAACGGCTCGTTGACCAACTGCACTTTGCCGTGCGCCACCACATGCTCCGGCCGCGGATGCAGCTTGCCCGAACGCACCCAACGCTTGCGCAACCCCGGCAGCAGCTCGGCGGCCTGCGCCAGGCTGTCCTGTGCGGACACCGCGTAGACGCGGCCGACCTCGGTGTAGAGGATCGTTCGCGCCCGCTCGCGCGTTGCACCGCCAAGCAGGCGCTGGATCGTGG
>JAAFHE010000144.1 GCA_013298265.1 Lysobacterales bacterium
CGTCACGAGCGTCACCGCGGGCGGCAGCACGACGTACACGATCACGGCGTCGAACGCCGGCCCGAGCAACGCGACCGGCGCGACGGTCGCCGATACCTTCCCGGCCTCGCTGACCTGCACCTGGACTTGCGTGGGTGCAGGCGGTGGTACGTGTACCGCATCGGGTGCCGGCAACATCAACGGCACGGTCAACCTGCCCAGTGGCGGCAGTGTCACGTACACGGCGGTCTGTGCGATCAGCGGCACTGCCACGGGCACGCTGAGCAACACGGCGACCGTGACGGCACCGGCCGGCGTCAACGATCCGACGCCGGGCAACAACAGCGCGACCGACAGCGACACCGTCAATCCGCAAGGCGCGAACGTGTCCGGCACCAAGACCGTCGGCGGCAGCTTCGTACCCGGCAGCAACGTCACCTACACCGTCACGCTGAGCAACAGTGGCGGCGCGCAGGCCGATAACCCGGGCAACGAGTTCACCGACGTGCTGCCGGCGCAGCTCACCCTCGTATCGGCGGCGGCGAGCAGCGGTGCGGCGGTGGCGAATGTCGGAACGAACACCGTGACCTGGAATGGGCCGATCGCCGGCAGCGGCGGCAGCGTCACGATCACGATCATCGCGACGATCCAGCCGTCCGCTACCGGCACCATCAGCAACCAGGGCTCGATCACCTACGACAGCGATGCGAACGGCACGAACGACGCCTCGGCCGTGACGGACGATCCGGCCGTCGGCGGCGGCAGCGACGCGACGAGGTTCACGGTAGGCGGCGCGTCGGCCGACCTGTCGATCACGAAGACCGACGGCGTGACCCAGGTGCTGGCCGGCAACACGCTGACCTACACGCTCGTCGCCGGCAACAGCGGCCCGAGCGCAGTCACCGCGGCGAGCGTCACCGACACGATGCCGGCGCAATGCGTGGCGCCGACCTGGACGTGCGCCGCCACGGGCGGTGCGGCCTGCACCACCGGCGGCAGCGGCGATATCGCCCAAAGCGTCAACCTCCCGGTCGGCGGCACGGCGACGTTCACGGTGAGCTGTCCGGTCGCCGCCGCAACCGCGGCCGGCACCACGATCAGCAATACGGCCAGCATTGCCGTGCCGGCCGGTGCTGGCGACCCGGATCCGTCCGACAACGTCGCGACCGACACGACCAGCGTGATTGCCGGTGCGAGCCTTGCCGCGAGCAAGAGCGTCAGCGGTGCTTATGTGGTCGGTGGCACGGTTACCTACACCGTTGCGCTGAGCAACAACGGTGGTGCGCAGACCGACAACCCCGGCGACGAGTTCACCGACGTGCTGCCCGCGCAGCTGACGCTGGTTTCCGCCAGCGCCGGCAGCGGCACCGCGGTTGCCAACGTCGGCACCAACACGGTGACCTGGAACGGAGCTATTGCAGGCGGCGGCAGTCTCGTCATCACCATCGTCGCGACCATCGACGCCGGCACCAGCGGTGCGGTCAGCAACCAGGCCAGCCTGGCCTTCGACGCCGATGCGAACGGCACCAACGAGTCCAGCGCACTAAGCGACGACCCGGCTGTCGGCGGCACGAGCAACCCGACGGTGTTCGTTGTCGCGGGCGCGCCACCCGCGGCGATCCAGCCGGTGCCCTCGCTCGGCACGTTCAGCATGCTGCTGCTGATGCTCGGTCTGATCCTGCTCGGTGCACCGCGGCTTGCCGCGCGGCGCGACTGACGGCAGGCGACGTCGGGCGGAGCGATGAATGCTCCGCCCGACGTCGGGCCGGCCCGGATTGCTCACGCCCTTCCGTAGCGAGGTCGTCGAGACTTCGTCATGACGTCGCGGGCCTGGCGCCGCGCCGAGATTCGCCGCATCCGTCGAGCGCCAGCGCACCCGCGAACACCGTCAGGCAATGGCGCATGGGAAACGCCGTCGCCGGTATCGACGCAATCGTGTGCGGCCGCGGCATCACAAGTAACGGCGCCAACGGCATACTGCGAGGAGCACAACGGCCAAGCGGCAGAAACGCACGATGGCGCAGGCAAGCAACGCGATCGACGATCCACGACTGACCGCGGCGGTGCTGCCGACGAACATGCTCTGCAGCCTCGTCCAGCTCGCGCAGGAACGCGGCGTCGACGCGAGCGGCTGGTTTGCCGGCTTCGCCTTGAGTCCGGGTGACGTCTGCGACCCCAGCGCGAGAGTGTCGTATCGCCAGGCGGTCAGCATCATCCGTCGCGCGCTCCGCAGCCTGCCGGATGCGGACCTCGGCCTGCAGCTCGGCCGGCGCCAGGACATCGGCAACTTCGGCCTGCTCGGCCTCGCCATGAAGACCGCGCGCAGCTTTGTCGATGCGATCACGATCGGCATCACGCATCAGCGTGCGACCGGCGCGCTGCTGGAGCTTCACATCAAGCAGCATGCCGCTGGCGAGATCGCGCTGCATGCGCGTGCGCCGCTGCACGATCCGGTCGTGCTGCCGTTTCTCTGCGAGGAAATGTTCGCGAGCGTGCTCGCCGTCGCGCGGGAGCTGGCCGGACCGGCGCTGCGGCTGCAGCGGCTGGAACTCGCCTATGCCGCACCGCCGCACGTCGACGACTACCGCGCGCTGTTCGGCTGCGCGCTGCACTTCGACGCAGGGCACAACTGCCTTGTCGTCGACGCGCAGGCGCTCGATCAGCCGTTCGCGAACTACAATCCCGTTGCTTCGCGCCAGGCGCTGGCCGCACTGCTGCGCGAGCTGCAGGAGACACCGGCGGCGCTGAGCGAAACGGTCGCCGCCGTCGAGCGACAGCTACGTCGGCGCGTGGGCCAGAATCCGCGTCTGCCCGATGTGGCCGTATCGCTGTACCGCAGCGAGCGCACCTTGCGCCGCCAGCTCGCCGATGAAGGCGCGAGCTTTACCGTGATCCACGACCGCGTGCGTTGCGCACGTGCGCTCGAATTGCTGCGCGACCGGCGCCTGACCATCGCGCAGGTCGGTGGCGAGGTCGGCTTCGGCGACGCGCGTGAATTCCGCCGCGCGTTCAAGCGCTGGACCGGACGCACGCCATCGGAGCTGCGCGGCACCTGACTGTGCTTGACGCGCAGGCTTGCGCGTCGCCTGACCATGCCTGGCGCGCAGGCTTGCGCGTCGCCTGACCATGCCTGACGCGCAGGCTTGCGCGTCGCAGGAGCGTCGATCGCGACCGTCGCCTTGTCGGCGCTGCCGCGTGCGTTCGTCCCGGGCTCGGGCGCACGCGCGGTCGTTTCTGCTGCTTCGCAGTATTTTCCACAACGCGGCCTGGCCGATTTTCCCCCCTTGTATAGCCGCTGCGGCCCTCGCAGGCGACGCGGCATGGGCAAAGACTCGCCCGGCTCGTCCGTCGGCTCGCGACGGTCGGCATCCGAAGTTTTCAATGTCGTCGATGTCCTTTCCCTGGAGGCAATGACATGCAAAAGCATCACCTGCTGGCCGCCGTCGCCGGTGGCTTCGTTGCCGCAGCCGCGGCGATGCCGGCTCGCGCCGAGCTTGGCGATTATTCGTTCTGGCAGACACTCGCCAACCTCGTGTCGCCGCCGCGCGCCGACAATCCGGTTACACCGGCGCAGCGCACGGGCCAGTACCCGCTGCGGTCCAATCCGGCCGGCTTCGCCGACGGCTTCCGTCCCGGCGCCTATGGCGAGTGGCAGACGATCCAGCTCGCGCCGCAGACCGGCGCGGTCTGCGGCAACGGCTCGGGCTACAAGTTCTTCGTCAATCGCGTGGCCAACACGCGCAATACCATCGTCTACATGGAAGGCGGCGGCGCTTGCTGGGACTATGCGAGCTGCACCGGTCAGACCGGCGTGCGCGGCGCGCGCAATCCCAACGGCATACCTGACGACTACATGTCGCTGATGAATCCGGGCGCGAGCCTGGTCAGTCCGTTCGTGACGCGCGTGAGTCCGTTCGATGGGGTGAAGACGCAGAACTGGAACATGGTCTATGTTCCTTATTGCACCGGCGATATCTACAGCGGCGACAAGGTGGCCGTCTACGCCGACCCTGGCGGTGTGAACCCGCCGCTGATCTGGCACCACAACGGCGTGCGCAACACGCGCGCAGTCGTGGCCTGGCTCAAGGACAACCTGCCGCGGCCGACGCAGATGCTGTCCACCGGCTGCAGCGCCGGCGGTGCCGGCAGCCTGACCAACTATCCGGCGCTGCGCCGCGACCTCGCGCCGGACCGCGGTTACCTCATCAATGATTCCGGACCGATCTTCGCCTCGCCGGTCGGCGGCAATCCGGCGCAGTACCCGTCGGTGCCGCTGGCGACGCTGATCCGCAGCGTCTGGGGACTCGATGCTCCCGGCGGTCCGGTGTCCTACCTCGCGGCCAACCTGCCGTTGCTGAACACGACGAACCTCGGCACGCTGTATCCGGCGCTGTCGGCGCGCTTTCCGAACGATCGCCTCGGCCATACGCATTTCTGGAAGGACCTGAATTTCTCGGGCTATTCCTACGAGCGCTTCTATCCGGAGATTGCCAACGCGCCAAACCAGGCGGCCAAGGAAGCACTGGTCCATGCGAAATGGGACATCGATACCGGCCGGCTGCGCACGACGCTGGACGGACTGGTGAACTTCGGCGGCTATTTCCCGCAGTACCGCGCGCTCAACGAAAGCCACTGCACGACCATCGTCGATTTCAAGAACGGCGATGTGCAGGAGCGTGGCCTGCAGCTGAAGAACTTCATCGACAGCGTGCTTGACGGCAGCGGCGCCGTGCTCGATGCGAGCGAGGCGAACGACACGGCCGACCGCGCCAAGCCCTTCAACCTGCTGTACTGGACCATAGATCAGCTGCTGTGACGGACGCGGCAGCCGGAAGGCGTTTTTCGCGCATTCCGGCTGCCGGCGGCTTCAGCACAGGACGGAACTCATGAGTGCAGCGGAAGGACCACCGATGATTTCCTCTGGCCGGCAGCGGCGAGGCCTCGTGTGTGCCGTCGTCGTGGCTGGCGCATTGCTGGTCACCGGCACCGCACTGCTGCCACTGTGGCGCGACGACAGGCCGCTGCCCCACGACAAAACGCCCGCTGTCCCGGCCAGTGGTCTGCCGCCGGTCGCATCGCGCACCGGTGTCGCGGATGCCGCGGTTGCGCCGGCACCGACGGCCGTCAGCGTCGACGCGGCGCTGCTCGATACGCCGGAAGCCCGCGCCTATCTCGAGCGCGAACAGTTCAACGACCGCGCGCGACGCTTCTTTGCCGACGCCACACACAGCGACGCCCCGGTGGACGCGGGAGAGGCGCAGTGGATCGAGGCCGCGATCGGGCGCTACGAGCGAGAGCGTCACTTGTCGGCCGGCGAGGCCATGAACCTGCGTCTCGGCCTCATCGAGGCCACCGGGCTGCCCGAGGCGGAACGTGCCGAGCGCATGGCGGCTGTCGTGACGGCCTATGGAAGCGATGGCGAACGCCGTGAAGCGCAGTGGCTCGCGCAGCAGCGCAGCGACGCGGCATTCGCGCAGTACAAATCCCGTGAGCAGACCATCGTCGCCGAGGTCATGGCGATGGCACGGATTCCCGACGGACTGAGCCGCGACGAGTACCTGCGCCGTCGCCTCGAAGCCGAACGCATCACCGCGATGCGCTGAGCGCGTCCGCGACGCGGCATGCGTATGCGGACACGCGCTGGTTGTAGCGAGCTCATCCAAATTCCGCTGGGAAGTGCCTAGCCCGCATTTCTGACCTCCCTTCTACTGCGGCCGCCGATACGCTCGCCCTGATGCGCGCTGCTCCCTCGTGTCGGCTCGACGTAGTGTTGGCTACGCCTTCGCCGCCACTGAAGTCCGCGGCGCGCATCAGGACGGCGTCTCGACGGCCTCACTACGAACGCGTGTGAGAAATGCGGTTGCGCGATCTCGGGCAAGGGCCCCGGTGGGCAACTATCTCCAGATCATGGACATGGGCTGTCGGCCGTGTCTATCCGGCCGGCGATCTGCAGCCGGTCCGTCGATCCCGCATCGGTTGTCGACGAGGCGTCGGGGTTCGTGTGAGCGCCGCGCGCAGTCGCGCGGCGGAGCCTGTCTCTGCGCTGATCCCGACGTTTCCAGCAGAGCTCGCTGGGGAGGGTGTGCATATAGTGCAATAAGTTTAAAAAAGTACTTGCGGCATGTGCCACAACGCGCAAAGATTGTCGTGGCGGTGTTGTCTGCATGTGCGAACGCCACGTTCACGGCTGCTCACACATGCCGACGAACCGCAGGTTTGCCGCGATTCCCCGGTCCTCAGGTGCGGATGCCTGTGCTTGAGTGCGCTTCTTTTTCCCGGGTGGCATGTAGTTCAGTCGCTGCTGCAGCGCATGACGGTGACGGCCTGTCGCGTCCGTCATGTTGGGAATTCGATTCGCGCATAAGTAAAATTTTCGCAATTGTTTTACCAGTGGCGGACCCTCATGTCATCGAACGGCAATCGCGGGTCGTGGCGGGCCGAACGGCTCGTGCGGACGCGGAGGATGTCGCATGTATCAGCCCCTCCGAACGACGGTAGGAATACTGTCCGCCGCGGCACTCGTGGTCTCGGTCACGGTCCTGTGCGCGGCGCCCATGCGCACGAGCGCCCAATCGGTCGAGATATCCATCACGGTTGACGCCGACTCGGTCGAGATCATTCGCGCCTGGCGCCGCCAGCAAGGGCTCGATCCACCGGACGCGCAGGCTGACGAACGCGTCGTGGAGTTGCTGCGGCGCTGGCAGGCCGAGCGTAATAAGGCGGCCGTGGCTGCGCCTGCCGAGGACGCCGGCGACACGCGTGTTCAGCCCGCGCCGCGTCCGAAGCGGCCAGCGACGCGCCCGAGGCCGCCAACGACGCGCCCGAGGCAACCAGCGACGCGTCGGCTCAGCCGGCGCCGCGCCCCAGTCCGTAGCCGCCAACCGGCACTGTCTGCGTGCCTTCACCGAAACTCGCGATCAACGGCATGGCCTGCTTGATCGCCGCCTGCACGGCCGGCAGCGCGAGCGAAGCCTTGTGGCTGGCTTCGTCGGTCCAGACTTCGGTGATCCAGACCGTATCGGCCTGCTTCGGATCGGTGGCGACGACATAGCTCAGGCAGCCCGGCATGTCGTCGGTGCAGTCGAGCAGCGCGGCCACCAGCGCATCGCGCTGGCCAGGAACGGCAACGAAATTTCCGATCAGTCCATACATGTGCAGGCTCCGCGAATTCGGGGCGCCATCTTGGCCCGGTCGGCGCACTATTTCCAAATAGGACCGCATCGCGTGCGAAGACCAGGACCGCGTGCGGCCGTCGCCGTGCGGACCTCGACGGGTCATGCAATGCCGCCTTGCACCAGCGCGGCAATTGCCGGAAATTGCCAAGTCAGCTTCCCTTAGCGCGAGGTTCTCATGTCCCTGCTTCTGCCTGGCGAACTGGCCTGGTACGTCACCGGTCGCTTCTACGCACGCTCCGACGGCAGCGTCGCCGACTACGGCTATTTTCTGCATCTGGCCGGCATCGAGGCGAGCCTGTTCGGCGGCAGTCCGGGCGAGTCGACGGCGCACTTCACCTTCGCCGCAGAGCCATTCACGGCCACCGGCGTCAGCAACGGCAGCCTGAGCCTTGCGCTCGATCCGGTCGGCGATTTCTCGGTCTATCTGCAGGCCGAGCCCGCCGGCAATTTCGATGACCCGGCCAGCTTCGCCCGCGGCCAGCGCATTGCCACGTTCCGCCGCGTCAGCGTCGTCGTCGGCACGACCGTCGACAGTAGCGCCAGCGCGGCGCAGCCGCTGATTTCTTCCAATGTATTTTCCGCCCGGCTGCTGATCAGCGAGCCGTTTGAGTTCGCCGGCCGGCGCTACGACCTGCGCCACCAGATCGGCAAGGGCGTGACGCAGTTCGGCACCGCCGCGGCTGCGCCACTGCCGGCCGCGCAGACACCCAAGGACTATTCTGCCGTGGTCGCGTTCTCGGGCTCGGCGCTCGCGTTGATTGCGGGCTGAGCGTTTTTCAGTAGCGCGGGAGTTTGTCCAGGGGTATTGCGAAGCCGGGTAGCTCCCGCT
>JAAFHE010000145.1 GCA_013298265.1 Lysobacterales bacterium
ATTGGTGGCGACATAGGACGCGTCGCCGCCGTTCTTGTTGGCGTACAGGCCTTCGCTGACTTGGGTAAGGCCTTCTTTCTGTGTCAGTACCTGATCGAGGGGGGTCTGCGCCATTGCGGCGCCGGAAATCATGGAGAGTGCGAGAATCGAAGTGCGGAAACGCATCATTGGATGACTCCGTGGTTGAAAGCAGATCCTGTGGTTACTTCCCGATAGTGCCCCCTGAAGCATCGAATACTAATGGCATTTTGGTAAAAAACTCGTTACAAATTTCTATTCTAAAATGTGATGAAATGCATTTCACGGTAAATGTGTCTTGTGATAAGAGGGCTGCCGCACGCCACGCCACGCAGACGCATTGTTGCCGTTTCATGACCCGGATTTCCGACGCCATCGGCCGAAGATCCAGCGCGAAAATCCGAGGGTGACCACGAACGCGAACCAGCGCAGACCGCCGATGCGCAACTTGGCCCGGGCTAGCTGCATCTGCAGACCTGCCGGCTCTTCGGTGCGCGCCGACTGTTGCGCGGACATAGGCGTGCGCAGGACTGAGTGGGAGCCCGTGTAGCCTCTGTCCCGGACCTCCGGGAGCATCATCGGCACCGGGATCCGGTCCGGTGCCGCTGCTGCGACGCGCTTACGGATGTAGTCGACGAACGCATCAGGCCTGCTGTAGCGCCGCCAGGTCGGTAGCGCCCCCAGCCCCTGCGTCCCGTACCCGCCACGCCGTACTGCGCGAAACCCCGCGGCGACTTACCACGTCTCGCACTCCCGGTTTCCACCCAGGCACCACCGCGATCTGCTCGGCATCCCTTTGAAGCAGCATCGGCGTTTCCACAGTTGACGGAGCTGATCAGCTTTCAAACGGCAGGCGCGTGATCTTCCAGCTGGTGTCAGCAGCATCCCCTCGAAAGAGGTAAAGGAAGATCCCTCGCTTGATACTGGCCGGGCGAAATTTCAGCACGGATGATCACTCGTGGAGCAGGGCCTTGGCCCGTGCTTCTCACACCGCGTCACGGCGGCAGTCGATTCTGCTGCCGTGGCGCGCGCGACTCCCTCGTCTCGACTACGCCTTCACCGTGACTCAGTCCGCAGCGTGCATCAGGCGGGCGACTCTCGGCGGCATCGCCGGGAATGTGTCGGAGAAATCCGGGCTGGCGGTCCTTTCGGGAGGCATGGACGTTCCGGTAATTCCGCGGCGACCTGCGCAGATTTGATGCTTGACCCTGTCCATCGACAGGATGTGAGCCGCCGAAAGCGCGACTACTGTTGCTGAGCGCCGCTGCACCCGATCGAGGTGTGGTCCGCAAAGACAGAGAACCCCCGCCAATCCCCCTGGATGCAAGAACACCATGAATTTCTCTTTGTTCAAACTCGCCCTGCCTGTCGTGTGCGCTGTCGCCTTCGGTCTCGCTCCGCTGCGTTCCAGCCAGGCGACGCAGTACGACGTGCAGTTCGTCGGCTGCATCGACTCGGGTACCTGCTACATCGGCATCAATCCGCCACTGGCCGGCCCGATGCCAGCCGGTTGCACCATGCGCGACCAGGTTCGCTTCTACCTCGGCACCGCCGGTGGCCAGACTTTATACAACCTCGCGATGGCAGCCTTCATGTCGGGCTACAAGCTCGACGTCACGCATCATCAGTTGGCAGGCACCTGTATCGATGGATTTGCACGGGTGTGGTACATGGGGCCGATCAAATGAGGAGCCGCAGCCTGAGAGTTGATGGTCCGTTGCCCGGGCGGCGCCATAGACGCTCGCGCGCAACATGGATGCTGGTTTTCGCCGGAGTAGTCCTGAGCATGAGCGAGCACGGTTGGGCCGGCGAAGGCTCAATGAATTGCTATAACGCGCTCAACGACAACGATGGCGACGGCTATGCCGAAGCGGGTACTACGGCGCTTCGGTTGAATCGCGGAGACGGCCTGCATTGTCCCAATCCCGGAGCCTGGGTCGACAAGGCGGACGATTGTGATGACCAGAATCCGTTCGTACATCCGCGTGCGGATGAAATCGGCGGCAACGGTATCGACGACAATTGCAGTGCTCTCGGCGACGAACCGAACATCAGCGGCGCGGACGAGCCGATTGCGTACTTTGCCGGAGCGGAGGGTTTTTTCGGGCGTACACCAACGTCGTTCGGCATGGTCGTGCGCCTGAATGATCCGTTTCTTGCCGGCTGGGCAGCGCGCAAGCTGAATCTGAGGGCGGAGGTGGAAATCACACCGCTCAGCGCGTCGAACCACGCGAAGCGAAGGTTCGTACCGTACGCCTCGGACGTTACGCCCGACTTGGCGTATCTGACCATAACGGACTTGCAACCCGACGCGGTTTACCGTGTGCAGGTGCGTTTCACCTCCTGCGTGCTGTTCCCGGTGTCGGGCAGTTGCCGCACCACGCCCTGGTCGAACTCGTTCTACGGCGCCACGGGGAGCTACACCAACGATGGCGAAATCCGCGCCCAGGTCGTTTCCTCGGCGCTATCGCAGTTCAGAGATTCGTACTATCAGCTTGTCGGTTATGGTGGAGGTGACGGAACACGATATGGAGCGAGCTACGGGGAGCAATGGTGTACGGAGTTCTATTCCTGGGTTCTTGATCCGTTTGTAAACTGGAATACCGGCGGACCTCCAACCACCACCAGCGGCATGCTCTACCACTTCGCAATGGTCGGGGCCGGGCAGTCGCCGTCGTCGTCGCCGCCGATGGTTGCGGACGGCTGGAACGTGGCTACGGCCGGGCGTCGTGGTGACTATCTCGCGATGGACACCGACTCAGACGGCGATATCAATCACAGCGGCATGATGCTGGCATGGGATACGGATCTTCAAAAAGTGTGGACCGTGGAAGGAAACAGTGGAAACGAAGTGAAGGTCAATCTGCGTTCGCCGGGAGTGCACATTAAAAAAGTAGGCAAACTGTACAAATAGTACAGTCTTGTTTTGTCTGGACTCGTCTGCCCCCATTTCGAGCCTGGCCGATGCGTGAGTGCACCTGTTCCTGTCCGGTGGCAGCGACATCGAACGCTATTTCATGCGGGGCTGGCTCGACGCGGACGCGCCGATGTCGTGTTCGCCGAAACCTCCTCGTAGGCAACGGCGCGAATGGAATTCTGGCTGCATCGGTGACGTGGCTTCAGCGTCTCCATCGGCGCAGCGGTGGTGCGTTCGTTACCGTCGGTTCGTCAGCAAACAGGGCGCGCAGCGCGACGAGCAGTGGTGCGACGGCGCGTTCGCCGGTGCTGAGGCTGCAGCTCCAGTGGACTTCCCGGCTGCGCCGTCCATCGCTGATGCGCAGGCGTGAATCAGGACCGCAATCGGACGTCACGATGATGCGATCGAGCATCTCGCAGCCGTCGTCGTCGCCGGAGTCCGGATCGCAGTGCGTCGTTTCGGGTTCAGGCAAGGTGTCGAGATCGGCCGGCAGGCGAAAGAAGTCGCTGCGTTCGGCAAGCTGCAGAAACGCCATGAGCCGGTCATCGTCGAGACTCAGGCGCCGCGTGAGATAGACGGTCTCGCCGACGTGGTACTGCGCGTAGCTGCCCTGCGCACCCGCCTCGACGCGATACACGGCGGCGTCGCCTTGGGCGTAGTGCAGTGTGATGGCGTGTCCCGGTGACGACGGCGTGTGGGCGCAGCCGGCGAGCAGCGCCGCGACGATCGCGATCACGGCCCGCCCGCTGCGCCGCGTGGTCACGGCATCAGCTCGCCGCCGATCAGGACGATATCGGCAGGTCGTGCGGCGAACAGGCCGACGCAGACCACGCCGGTGATCTGGTTGTAGTCCCGCTCGGTTGCGAGCGGATCGACGATCGACAGGCCGTGCACGTCGAGCACCCAGTTGCCGTTGTCGGTGACCACGCCGTCGCGCCAGACCGGCTGGCCGCCGCGCTTGGCGATCTCGCGCGCGACGTAGCTGCGTGCCATCGGGATCACTTCCACCGGCAGCGGGAACTTGCCGAGCACGTCGACGCGCTTGGCCGCATCTATCATGCAGACAAAGCGGTCTGATGCGGCTGCAATGATCTTCTCGCGCGTCAATGCGGCGCCTCCGCCCTTGATCAGGCGCTTGTGCGTATCGCATTCGTCGGCACCGTCGACGTACAGCGGCAGCGTGCCGACGCTGTTGAGATCGACGACGCGTATGCCGCGTTCACGCAGCAACTCACTGGAGCGTTCGGAGCTCGACACGGCGCAGTCGATCTCGTGGCGCATCTTGCCGAGTTCGTCGATGAAATAGGCGACCGTGGAGCCGGTGCCGACGCCGACGATGCTGCCTTTTTCCACATAGGTGACCGCGCGCTGGGCGGCGAGGCGTTTCTGGTTTTCGCGATCCATGGAGACTCCTGGGCAAATGATGCGATGACGAGGTGCCTGGGCTCGGGTGAACGCATTTCAGCCCGCGTTCGCGTCCATGACTGCCAGGTACCCGCCGGGAATTTGTCGTCGATGTGAAGCGCGCGCCTGCGGCAGGCGGCGCAGGTTGCGACTACTCCAGCGAGAGGATGAAATCCCATTCCGCCCTGCTCACCGGCAGTATTGAAAGGCGGTTGCCTTTCTTGACCAGTGCCAGGTCCTGCAGTTGGGGTTTGTCCTTCAGTTCGGCCAGAGTGATCGTGCGCTTGAGCTTGCGCGTGTAGCCGACATCGACGAGCAGCCAGCGCGGTTCCTCGCGCTTACTGCCGGCATCGTAGTAGTCGCTCTTGGGATCGAACTGGCTCGGGTCCGGATGCGCCTCGCTGCGGATCTCGGCCAGGCCGACCACGCCGGGTTCATCGCAGTTGGAGTGATAGAACAGCACGCCGTCGCCGACCTTCATGTCGTCGCGCATGAAGTTGCGCGCCTGGTAGTTGCGCACGCCATTCCACGGTTCGAGTTTCTTCTTTTTCAGTGCGTCGATGGAGAATTCTTCGGGTTCGGATTTCATCAGCCAGTAACGCATGGGCTTTCCTGTTCGATGGCAGGCGAGGTGCTGAGTGCAAGAGCAGGCCGG
The DNA here is from genome assembly GCA_013298265.1 of Lysobacterales bacterium. Lineage (GTDB taxonomy): Bacteria > Pseudomonadota > Gammaproteobacteria > Xanthomonadales > Rhodanobacteraceae > Tahibacter. The sequence continues at coordinate 4,995 of JAAFHE010000145.1, forward strand.
CGGCGATCCGGCGTGCGGCGAGGGTGCGGCGTAGGGTCCTGGCGCGGCGGCGTGTTGTTCATGGCGGCGGCGCGGCGCTGCAGTCGATCAGCTCGCACTCGGTCGCGATCAGGTCCAGCTTGACGTCCCAGGATTCGGCCGCGAGTGTGTCGACTTCCTGGAAGCTGTAGCCGATGCCGACCAGCAGCGGCAGAGTGGGGCGTTCCGTGCCGTGCAGGAAAGCGAAGCTGCGGTCATAGAATCCACCGCCGTAGCCGAGCCGGTGGCCGCGACGATCGAAGCCGAGCAACGGAACCAACACAAGTTCGAGGGCTGCGGGATCGACGAGTTGGTCCGTCGCGACCTCGGGTTCGGGAATGCCGAAGCGGTTCGGCTGCACCGGACTTGCCGCGCTATAGCGCGCAAAGCGTAACTGGCGATCCGCGCCCGCGACGGGCAGATGGAATGCCTTGCCCTGCCGCCAGCATTGAGCGACGACAAGATGCAGCGACAGCTCGCCGTTGACCGCGAAATAACCGCCGATGCGATCGTCGACGCTGAGTTCGGGCAGTTGCTGCAACTGTTGCAGCAACCCCTGCGCAGCAGCGATGCGCTGCGCCGCCGGCAGCCGCGCGCGTTGTTCGCGCAAACGCTGGCGCAGTTCCTTCCGCGCGGTAGTAGCATTCATCGAGGAGCGGCCAGGCAAAAAGGGCGCGCAATCATAGCAGCGCAGCCGCGTGAGCCCGGCGGGGAAAAAGAGGGAACGGAAACGGGGTTGCCTGTGGAGCCCCCTCGAGTCTAAGGGGTGAAGAATGATCGCTCAGAACCGCAGGTTCTGATCACTCTGAACGCCCAGCGGGCCGGCGTTGTGGAGATCTGGTGCTGAGCAACAGCACCGTCAATCTTACGGCTTGTATCGCATTAACCGAGAGACGCCCTCCGCCGTGCCGATGCACACAGAACGACCTTGAACCCCGTTAATAGGTGGGACAGCTCGCGAGATCTCAGGCTTTCCGCACATGGCGGACATGCACACCGACCTCAGCACTGCAACCCCGGGGTAGTCGATAGGAACAAGGCAAATGTTAGGTGCGCTGTCGCGCACGGCAGAGAACGACGCGGCTATCTTACCGATGCACTGAGCACACCTTCAAGCTTGTGTTTTAGTGCCTGCACGTGCTGTGCCACGGCATCGGCCTGATGGCTGCCTTGCTGGCGGGCGGCGATGAGCTCGTGCGTGATGTTCAGCGCGGCCAGCACGGCGATGCGGTCAAGGCCGCTAGCGCGCGCAGCGCTCTTGACTTCACGCATCTTGCCGTCGAGATAGGCCGCCGCAGCGACGAGCCCGGGGCGCTCTTCGTCGGTGCACGCAACCAGGAATTCCCGGTCGAGGATGCTCACGGAAACCGGTGCGGGTGTGCTCATGGCAGGGCGGTGAACCTTTGAAAGGCGGGAATCGGTCAATGCCTGTTCGAATCAAGGAGCGTTGGACGCGCGCCGGGGCAGCCTCTGACGGGGTAGGTCATGCGAGCGAGACCTCTCACCGTCTTCGGTGCGTTCCTGGATCATGCGTTCTGCTCCAGTGACTTGAGTCGCGCGATCATCGCCTCGACGCGTGTGCGTGCCTGTTCATTCTTCTGCAGCAGCAGGGCGCGTTCGTTGGTCAGCTGTTCCTGGCTCTGGCGCAGGCTGCGGTTCTCCTCGGACAGGCGCTGGCACAGTTCGACCAGACGATCGATTCGGGCGCTGACCTCGGTGAGGTCGGCAAGCGTGTTCTGGGCCGAGGACATGTTCCGGAATATAGCAGAGGGGCAGGACACCGCAACGGCGCGGGTGCGGTCCCGTGCCGACGGTCACATGACTGTGACCGCACTGCGTCGGGACTTGAGGAATTCCAGGCAGCGTTCGGCTGAAAGGGGCAGCGACAGCCAGTTGCCCTGGATCTCGTCGCAGCCCTGCTCGCGCAGGTACTCCAGCTGCTCGCGGGTTTCCACGCCCTCGGCGATCACATTCAGGCCCAGCGAATGCGCCATCGTGATGATCGTGGCGGTGATCGCTTCGTCGTCCGGATCGGAGGTGATGTCGCCGACGAACTCCTTGTCAATCTTCAGCGTATCGATCGGCAGGCGCTTGAGGTAGGACAGTGACGAGTAGCCAGTGCCGAAATCGTCGATCGCGAGCGACACGCCGACGCTCTTGAGGTCATTGAGCGTGAGCACCGACTGCTCGGCATTGTTCATGATCGTGCTTTCGGTCAGCTCGAGTTCGATCTGCTGCGGCGCAATCGCATGTTCGGCGAGGATTTCGCACAGGCGCCGCGTAAGCTCGCCGCGCAGTAGCTGCAGTACCGATACGTTCACTGCCATCACCACGTCGTCGATGCCCTGCTCGCGCCAGCGTGCGAGCGTGGCGCAGGCGCGGCTGAGCACGAACTCGCCAATGTCGATGATAAGGCCGGCCTCTTCGGCCAGCGGAATGAACAGCCCCGGCGAGATCTCGCCGAGGTCTTCGCTGTGCCAGCGCAGCAGCGCCTCGACGCCCACGATGCGCCCCTCCGTCAGCGACAGCTTGGGCTGGAAAACGAGGCGGAACTCGCCGCGTTCCATTGCCTTGCGCAGCGCTCCTACCATCGTGGCGCGCCGGCGTGCGGCCGAGTCCATCTCGGATGTATACATTTTGTAAGTGTTGCGGCCGCTTTCCTTGGCCTGGTACATCGCGGTGTCGGCGTACTTGAGCAGGTCCGTCGGCACCTGGGCGTGATCCGGATACAGGCTGATGCCGATCGATGGCGAGATCACGACTTCCTGGCCCGCATCGAGTTCCAGCGGTTCGCCGAAGGCCTGCAGCAGTTTCTGCGCGACGTGTTCGGCCTCGGCGCTGTCGTGCACATCTTCGAGCACTACGGTGAATTCGTCGCCGCCGAGGCGCGCGACCGTGTCGCTGTCGCGCACATGTGCGCGCAGGCGCAAACCGGCCGCCTTGAGCATGCGGTCGCCGGCCGCGGGG
>JAAFHE010000146.1 GCA_013298265.1 Lysobacterales bacterium
CGGCCCGGGCAGGATCCTTACGGCTGAAAACCGTCGACGAAGATTCTGTCCACCGAAATGCGGTGCACCTGGCCGTTCGAACGCGTGATGTAGACGTTGCCGTCCGTATCTTCGCCGAAGCCGTAGATCGAACCGGTGGCCAGTCCCGTCAGGCGGTTCACGCCGCTGGGATCCCAGGTCGATCCGGTGGATTCGGACCACCACAGGTCGCTGCTGCAGGAATCGCCGTAGAAATAAGTCCCTCGCAGCGCTGCGATGGAACCGCGGTAGACGAAGCCGCCGGTCACTGCGCAGGCACTGGTGTGGTTGTACTCGATGACCGGCGCGACCGTGGACGTGATCGACGGGCAATTCGTGCCGCTGCCCGATGTGGTGTAGTAATGCCGGCCTTCGCAGCGGCTCCAGCCATGATCCAGGCCACCGACGCCATCGGCACTGACGGTGATTTCCTCGTAGTTGCCCTGGCCGACGTCACCGATGATCAGGCGATGGTCCTCGCGGTCGAAGCTGAAACGCCAGGGATTGCGGAAGCCCGACGCCCAGATTTCGTCGCAGGTGTTGGACGAAGCGACATGCGGGTTGCTGGCCGGAATCGAATACTGCGCCGGCGAGATGCCACTCGATCCGCACATGTCGTTCGTGGCTGCGCTGCCACGGTTGTCGACGTCGATGCGCAGCATGTGGCCGAGCATGAAGTACTGGGTACCGTTCGGATTCGTGCCACAGGTGTTGCGATTGCTGTCGGCCGGCTTCTTCCACAGACATTCCGCGAAGCCGTGCGGATTGCCCTGGTCGCCGCTGTCACCTGACGACACATACAGATAACCGTCACGGCCGAAATGAATGTCGCCACCGTTGTGATTGCCGGCGAGATCGGGCAACCGCAGGATGATGGTGCCGGCAGCGTTAGCAACGTCCGAGGTCAGCGACGGCACGGTATAGCGCGCGACGACCTGGTCAGGCGTCGTGCCCAGGCGCGGATCGCCGCTGGGCCGCGAATAGAAGACGTAGAACTCGGTGTTGTTCGGCAGCGAGGGCTTGCCGAAATTCGGATGGAAGGCCAGGCCAAGCAAACCGCTTTCGCTGGCGGTCGTGACGGAAACGGTCAGGAACGCGGTCGGCAATACCGCACCGTTCTTGATCACACGGATGTTTCCGCCTTTCTCGACGACGAACAGCCGGCCGCTGCCGTCATTGGGCGCGCGCAGCGCCACCGGGGTGGAAAACGTGGTCGAGGCATTCGGCACACGCGTCAGGAACAGGTCGGCCGGTGGCGCCGCCACCGTTGGAGCCGATGCAGCGGCCAGCAGGGCGGCCGCGAAAACTGCGGTGAGGCGCATGGAGATCTCCGTTACGAAAAGAGCACCGTTTTACGCCTCGTCCGGTTACGAAACCAGTATGACGTTGCTTGGCCGTGACGGCGCGCACAGCCGGATCAGGTTTTTGGTCGCTTGAGCCGGATCAACGCCGAGATGTCGTCATCGGTGTGTCCACGCGCCATGAGTTCGGCATAGTCGGCGAGCGACTTGTCGATGACGCTGCGATCCGTGCCGGCGGCCAGGGCCAGTTCGCGCACGATGCCCAGATCCTTGTGCAGCAGACCGAGCTTGAAGCCGACGCTGAACTGGTCGGCGAGCATGGTCGCACCGCGCTTTTCGAGGAACCAGTTGCCGGCTGCGCCGGCGCCCAGCGTTGGCAGCAGCGTGGCCGCGTCCAGGCCAAGTGCTTCACCCAGCGCCAGGCCCTCGGTGACGGCCTGGGCGATGCCGGCGATGAGCACCTGGTTGACCGCCTTGGTGTTCTGGCCTGCGCCAACCGCCCCCATGTGGCTGATGCGCGCGGCATAGGCTTCGAGCACCGGCCGCGCGCGGTCCAGCGCCGCGGCGTCGCCGCCGGCCATGATCGCGAGCTTGCCGTTCTTCGCGCCTTCGACGCCGCCGGATACCGGCGCATCGACGAAATCACCGCCCGCGCCCTGGAGCAGCATCGCGGCCTGCCGCGCAGTGGCCGAGGACACGGTGGAGTGGTCGATGACAACGCAGCCGGGCGCTGCATTCGCCGCGATCGCCGCGCTGACCGCGAGTACGTCCGCATCGGCGCTGACGCAGAGCACGACCACATTGCAATAATGGGAAATTGTTTCAGCGCTTGCGGCGACGACACCGGCATGCTCCGCGGCGAAGCGTGCGGCCTTCTCCGGGCTGCGGTTGGCCACGGCGGTGAGCAGACCGCGCTGATGCAGATGGGCAGCCATGGACCAGCCCATGGCGCCGAGGCCGACGAAACCGGCACGGATAGCTTGCATAGGATTCAACGCGAAGAACGGGAAGGGACCGCAAGCAAAGCGCATCGCGGCAGGAATGTGCAAGTCCGCAAGCTGCTGCCTTGGCCGGATGTGCTCGGGCACGCCCCCGGTTGCGCGGTCTGCCGATCGCGCGTGCGGTCCGTTTGGAGGGGCCGCGTGTAAGCACGTGTCAGCGGTTTTGTTCCTCAGCAGGAAAGTCGGCGCGGCTCGCGCCGACCCTCAGTGCAACCGCAGGGGAGCCGGGAACCTGCGAAGTGTGCCTACTGCGTCTGCCTGATGCGCGTCGCGGCCCAGACTGCGAGCTTTTCGCGGCCGATCTTTGCGTTGTGTCGGATATCGACCGGAAACTGCGGGTGAAACAGCACCTGCGCGATGCAACGCGTATGCGCAAAGGCCTGAGCGCGGTTGCGCGCCTCGGCCTCGATGCGTTCGGCCGAGTCTCCAGCCTCGCGTTCGAGCTCCAGCAGCAGCACGGGAATCTGCTCGCCGGCCGCGCCCACGCCGACCAGCGCGCTGCGGCGCACGCCGGCAATCGCGTTGAAGATCGGCTCGGCCTGTTCGGTATAGAGATCGCCGCCCGCGGCGCGGACGCGCTGCGACTTGCGGCCGCAAAACCACAGACGGCCGTGCGCGTCGAAGTAACCCAGGTCGCCCATGCGATGGACGAGGCGACCGCCGTCGCGCACTTTGGCCAGGGCGTTGGCGGCCGGGCGCGCGTGGTAGGCCTGCGTCGTGGTCGGCCCGGCGACGGTGATTTCGCCGATCTCCCCGGCGCTCAGTTCGCGCACACCGCTCCAGTCGGCGATGGCCTCGTCGGTGATCGCGACAATGCGCACGGTATTCGCTGCCAGCGGCCGCCCGACGCAGGTGCCGGCGCCGCGCTCGGTCTGCGCGCGCGTGTCGTTGAGCAGTTCCGCGCTCTCGATCACGGCCAGCGGCAGGCATTCGGTCGCGCCATAGGGCGTATAGATCTCCGCCGCCGGATCAAGCCACGGCCGCAGCCGCGCGAGGATCGCGGGAGCCACCGGCGCACCGGCGGATATCACGCGGCGCAGGCCCGGCAGGCGCACGCCGTGCCGCTCGCAATGCCGCGACAGCGTGTCGAGCAGCGCGGGCGAGCCGAACAGCATGTCGACGCCGAAGCGCTCGATCGCGGCCACGAGCTTGCGCGGGTCGGCGCGCGCCGGCCGCGTCGGGTCCATGTCCGGGATGACCGAGGTCGAACCCAGCGCCGGATCGAACAAGGCAAAAGGTGGAAAGGTGGGCATGTTCACATGACCGGGCTGCAGCGCGAACGCTTCGCGCAGCAGCTCGACCTGGGCGAGAAAATGCCGGTGCAGGTACTCCACTCCCTTGGGTACGCCGGTAGAGCCCGACGTGAACAGGATCGCAGCGAGTTCGTCGGGCCTCGTCGCGGCGGCCGTCAGTGGGCGCGCCGGAACCGCATCGCGTAGCGTCTGCAAGCGTTTGCCGCCCCAGCCGAACGGCCCGCCGACCGTCACGACGATGCGCACGGAAGCGCGCGCCCAGCGCAGTACGAGACGCGCTACCTGCGCCAGCGCTATGCCGACGAACGCCTCGGGCGCGGCTTCGTCCAGGCACTGGCGCAGTGCGCGCCTGTCGATGCCAGGATCGATCAGTACGGGCACGGCACCCAGCTTGAACAGCGCGAACATCAGCACGAACAGCTCGCGGCCGGGGCGCACCATCAGCGCCGTCTTGATGCCGCGAGCGATGCCCGCATGGGCCAGCGCCGCAGCGCTGTGGTCGCTCGCCGCATCGAGTTCCGCATAGCTGATATCGAGATACGGTGGAAGCTCACTGCCGCGCGACGCACGCTGCGGCACGCGCAGCGCAATCGCATCGGGACGCAGCTTCGCCATCGCGGTCAGAGCGCTGGCGATGTTGGCGGTTTCGGTCATGGGCTGCCCTGGGTTTCCGCGGAGCACGCGACGGTGGTTGGCGAAGCAACACCATCCCCACCCAACCCTCCCCTTGAAGGGGAGGGCTCTTGAGCCAGCTTCGTTTCGAATCTGCCAAGTGTCGGGCGACGAGGGGCCGCCCTCAGCGCCTTCACTCCCTCCCCTTCAAGGGGGTGAACGGGCAACCGCTCAGAACCATAGGTTCTGGTTGTCCTGAACGCCCAACGGGCCGGAGGGTTGGGGTGGGGATGGTGTTGCGCGCCGCTCGAAGACACGGGATCAACCCACCCGCGCCGTCGGCGCCGCACGCCGCCGATAGGCCAGCCGAAGCGTGACCAGCAGCATCGCCAGCGAAACGCCGGCCCAGACTATCGTCCAGACCACCGCCGGAATGCCGGTCGACTGGGCCATGCTGAGCGCGTCGGTCTGCACATTGCTGCTCGTGGACAGGCGCAGCAACGTGAACAGGCTATTGAAGCCATCGAGCACCAATTGCAGCGCCAGTACCATGAGCAACCCGTCGCTCCAGGGCGGGCGCAGACGGTAGCCGGCGAGGAACATCGCGGCGGCCAGCGCAAGGCCCGTCGCGATACCGAACAGGTTGCGCACGAACAACAGGCAGAGCAGGCCGAGTATCAGACCCAGCGCCATCAGCAGCATGCGTGCGGCCGCACCGCGAGCAGCGAGCAGGATCAGCACGCCGCCGAATACCGCGCTGCCGACGTAGCCCGCGCTGGAAATCAGCCAGCGCCAGCCGCCGGCGGACCAGGCCAGGCCAGACAGGTCGGCGCTCACGGTGAAGCGATGGAACTCGCCGCCGCTCACCAGCGCGGCGAGCCCATGGCTGATCTCGTGCACGAAGGTGCCGAACAGGCGCAACGGGTAGACCACGAGACCGACAATGGGTATCTGCCAGAGCACCAGCAGGGCCACGGTCAGCGCGGCCAGTCCGGCCAGTTCGGTCCAACGCCATCCATCCGAAAACCCAGACATTAGTGAGCTCCTACGCGCTTCTATCAGGATCGCTTCTGTACTCAGCACCAGATCTCCACAACCCTGGCTAAGCGCCTGCGGCGCTTAGCCGCCCCCTTAACTTAAGGGGGCTCCAAAAGCAGCGTCGCGCCACATGGAAGACCGGTGATTCGGCAAACTTTCGAACTGCTTCAAATTTTGTCGCTTCGCTTTTTAGTCGTGTCGCGTTTAAGGTCCTGCGATCTTTGTCCAAGCGTGGCGGCGATGTCGTGTATTGATTCGGCTCAGCCCGTGCGCTGGAGGAATGTGCGCACGGCGGGGACGAGACGTTCGTGTGCGTCTTCGAGCACGTAGTGGCCGGCCTGCGCGTACTCGTGTGCCTCCGCGCCGGGGAAGCGGCGGCGCCATTCGTGCAAGAAGGCTTTGTCGAAGACGAAGTCGCGCAGGCCCCAGCCGATGAACATCGGCCGGTCGCCGAATTGCGCGAGTTCATGTCCGGTGCGCTCGACCAGGTCCCAGGCGCGATCGCCGGGCGCGAGGGGAATATCCTGCACAAAGCGCAAAGTGGACAATCGGTTTTCCGGCGTGTCGTATGGCGCGAGGAACGCATCACGTACATCGGGCGCCATCGGCCGGGTCACGCCCCAGCGCGCGGCACCGCGCGCGAATGCGTTGTGCTTGAGGATCAGCCATTCGCCGAGCTTCGAATCACGCCCGAGGCGAAGGGTTGCGGGCAGCCGCTGGTCCTTGGGATTGGGGAATGCCGCGGTATTCGTGACGACGATGCGCGCAACGCGCTCCGGCCGGCGGCAGGCCCAGGCCAGACCGATCATGCCGCCCCAGTCGTGCACGGCCAGGGTCCAGCCGCGCTCGGGAGCACCTTCGCGTATCAGGTGATCGACCAGCGCGTCCAGATCGTCGACGCGCGATTGCAGCGTATAGGCATAGCGTTCGTCACCGGGCTTGTCCGACAGGCCCATGCCGATATGGTCCGGAACGATGCAGCGATAGTTGTCGCGCAGGCCGAGGACCAGGCGGCGCCAGTAGTACGACCAGGACGGGTTGCCGTGCAGCATCAGCACCGGCGGCGCATCGCGCGCGCCTTCGTCGAGGTAGTGCTGGGTCAGGCCGTTGGCATGGCTGAAACGAAGCCCGCGGAACGGGTAGTCGGGTAGGACAGGCATGCGCGGCGTCGGCACTCGTCGGGCGGCCCAGGCCGCGGCCGCGAGATGATAGCCGAGCCCGCGCCGGTTTCCTGTGCCGGTCGCGGCCTTGGCAGGCCGCTGAAGCACTGCCCACCAGCGCGATTCCGAAGGGATCACGCCCGAGTCGATCGCGTAAACGATTGATTCTCGGGGTACGTGGGCAAGCTCTGCTTGCAGCGTTCGATTGATATTCGATTGATAAAGGAGCTTTCGCTCCTTTATCGGCAACCTGTTGGACGTGTTACCAGACGACTTCGGCCATCGAGCAGTTCAACCCCGAGCCGATGCCGAGCAGGGCGATGCGCTTGCCTTTCTGCAGGCGGCCCATTTCCTTGAGCTTGGACAGCACGATCGGCACCGAGGCCGGACCGATGTTGCCGTGCTCCGGAAAAATCGCGTGCACCTTTTTCGGATCGATGCCGAGCAGGCGGCAGAATTCCTCGGTGTGCACGCGGCTGATCTGGTGGATGACGAATTCGTCGAGTTCGTCGATGACCCAGCCCAGCGCGGCGCGCGCGGCCTGGAATGTCTTGCCGGCGAGCTTGAGACCTTCAGTCAGCAGGCTGCGCGTGTCGGTGATCATGCGATCCAGATTGCCGCGGCACAGGTGCGAGAACTCCGTCGCCGCGCGCGTGACCGAACCGAGGAACTGGTGGCCTTCCGGCAGCAGTTCGGAGCGGCCCATGACCATCGCAGCAGCGCCGGAACCCAGCGTCAGGGAGGCGAATTCGTTGCGGAACTCCTTTTCCTCGATGTCCGGCGAGAGCATGCGCTCGATGGTCCGCTCGGTGATGAGGTTGGAGGTTTCGCCATCGACGATCAGCGCGTACTCGATGTCACCGCGTTCGATCATTCGCGCGGCGATGTCCATGCCACTGAGGAACGCGAGGCAGGCGTTGCCGACATCGAAATTCTGACAGGTGTCGGCCAGGCCGAGGTTGCCGTGGATGATGCTGGCGGTCGACGGCTCCAGATAGTCGCGACACACCGAGGTATTGATGAGGATGCCGATCTTCTCGTGCGGCACGCCGGATTCGGCCAGCGCTTTCTGTGCGGCGGCGGTGGCCGCTTCCGAAGGCATGGTGTCCTTCGCCCAGATGCGCCGCGCGTAGATGCCGGCGATGTCTTCGAGCACATTGTCGCGGATGCCTAGCCGCAGGATGGTCGGCTTGAGGCGCTCGTTGAGTTCGGCCGAGGTCAGGCGGACGGGCGCGTCGATATGAGCAACGCTGGCGATGGCGACGTGCTTGAAGAGCATCAGAGGGGTGTGCCGCAATGGGATGACCGCGAAGGCTATAGCCTTGGTGTGGAAGCCGCAACCGATGGCGGGCTTGCCCAGGGCCGCTCGGCACGGGCGCCGGTCCCGCAAGTCGCAGGCGCAAGCGCGGACGGATCGTGCACTACGCCCGGAGGCGGGAGACCCGCCAGCTCGCCGGACCGGGGTGTCCCATGAAAAACCAAGCGACCACAAGGGTTTGCAGCCGCGCTACGCCGGCATTGCCGGCCACGCGTGCTGGCACGTCTGCTGCGACTGTCCCGCAGGCTG
>JAAFHE010000147.1 GCA_013298265.1 Lysobacterales bacterium
CCGGGGAACGAGGATGCTGTGACGTCGACTAGGACGGTGCAGACCAATACCGAAGTCACCGGAGTCGATGACTTCGGCCGCGTGACGCATGCTCGTCACGACAACGACCTGAACCCCGACCGCTTCGACGACAACGTCTGCACGCAGACGATCTACGCCACCCCGACGGGAACCGGTGCGCGCATTCTCGACGCGCCCGCGCAAAAACTGCTCAACAACTGCAGTAACCCGTCGGCCTTGCTCTTCAGCGAGACCTACGAGTACGACACGGCTGCCGTCGGCAGCGTATCGAAGGGGTTGCTGACCTCGCGCAGCGTTTCGCGCCTGGACGTCCTCAGCGGCGATCCGGTCGACCCAGCCCGATCCACGATTCGCCTCTTCGATGCCGTCTACGATACGGCCACCGGCAATCCGGTCCGCGTTACCAGGACGCGCGAAGACGGTGCGACGGCAACGACGTCGACGAGCTACGACCCGTTTGGCCTGGTCCCGGTAAGCATGCAGACGATGGCGACCAACGCCGACGGCAGCGCCGTACCCACGCAAACGGTGACCGCCACGATCGATCCGTTCAGGCTCAACATGCTGGACACAACGGATGCGAATGGCACGAAGACAGGCGAGACCTACGATGGTTTCGGCCGCCCGGTGCTGTCCACCCTGACGCCACCAGGCGGCACGCCAGGTGTCCTCTCACGCACGAACTATCTGGGCTTCGCGCTCGGGCAGACGGGCGGCCGGCGAGTCGAGATCACCGTGTTCACCGACCCGGTCCCGGTCGGGTCTGCCGCGACCGCTGCCGGCCGCAAGGGCACGGTCTTCCTCGACCGCCTTGGGCGCCCGGCGCGTACCGAAATCGCGCTTGGTGCCGACTACGCCGGCAAGACGCTGGTGTCCGACCGGCGCACCTACGATTCCTATGGGCGCGTGCTGTTCGAGGCCGATCCGTTCGAGGCTGGCCAGGCAGGCGATCCCTACGGCACGACCTATCACTACAACGCAGATGGCACGCCGCAATGCACCTACCGGTCCTGGGGCAAGCGTCCCTTCGATCCGGACCTCGGCGGCATCGGTACGAAGACCGATGAGGCAAGCGAATACTTCGTCGCCTGCCGCAGCCACACCTTCGTGGCGAACGAGGAAGTGATCGAGACAACGGATGCGGACGCGCGCGCGAGCGGTACGCTGCAGTCGGGCACGAGGCAAGCGCTCACGCTCAGCGCCATCGGGCGGCCGTTGCGGCAACAGTCGTTCAACGGTGCGGTCGAGCTGGAACGCATGGACTATGCGCACGATGCGCTGGGCAATCTGACCTATGTGAAGCGCGCGCTGCTCGAAGACAACACATCGCTGACGATGGCGTGGTACTACGATTCGTTGGGCCAGATCACTGGTTCCGATGAACCCGGCGTCAGCACCCAGCATCTGAGCTATGACGACTGGGGCGCGGTGACCTCGCGGCGCTGGTGCGACCCGACCGTATCTCCCTGCAGCGATGATCCCGCGTCATTGAACCGCGGCACGCATTACCGCTACGACGCGCTCGGCCGGCAGACCCACAGCGAGGACCACACCAACGGCGTCGCGATTCCAGAGACGGTCAATGACTTCGCCTACGATCAGGGCGTGAACCTCGCAACGCCGCTGGTGACGGCAACCCACGTGCTCGGCCGTCTGTCCAAGGCGACTGCGCCGACCAGTTCGGTCTCCTACAGTTACGACGCGTTCGGTCGCACCCAGGCGGAAGTGCATACCGATCTCACGCTCCCTGCAGACAGTCCGAACCGGATATTCGTGCAGAAGAATGACTTCAACAGCGACGGTTCATTGAAAGCGCTGCACCTGCTGCTGCCGGACAACAGCTTCGCCGACGAAAAGGCGGAGTACTCCTACGACTCTGCCGGGCGCATGCGCAAGATCCGCTATTCCGCCGGCACGCTGGACAAGACCTTGTTCAGCGCCGAAGGCAGCGCGGGCATTGATTTACTTGGCCGTCTTCGCGAGGCCACGTTCGGACTGAACACCTACCAGGCTGACTATGCCGACGCTGGGCGCCGCCTTATCAGCAGCCTGAAGATCTCGTCCCCGGCGCCGATGGGCACATCGCGCGAGATCCGGTTCCCGACGCTCCAGGCTGCCTGGAGTGGCGAGACTATCCGCGGATTTGACGCGGCCGGCCGAGAGCGCGCGCGCCAGGAATACAAGGACGGCGTCGCCTTGCCGTTCGCGATCATGCACAGCTACGACGCGCTGGGCCGCATCGGCACGAGCAACCAGTGGAACGTGGCCACCGGCATGCCCGTCCCGCAACGGTCGCACACCTACGACTCGCTCGGAAACCTGCAGCAGCAAACCGACATTGCGGGTGCCGGTGCGCGCAGCGTCAACCTGTCTTATGCGGGTACGGACAAGGACCGGGTCTGTCGCATCGCTTTCAATGCGGCGGAGCCGGGTCAGGGTTGCAATGTAAAATACGACGGTATTGGAAATATTATAGAAATGCCGTCACGCGATGGCGGCACGCGCCTGCTGAGCTACCTTCCCAGCGGGCTGACCCGGACGATTGCCCTGGGAAGCAGCCAGGCGACGTTCGACTATGACGCCTTCGGTGCGGTGCAGCGGCTGGTGGTGAACAGCGCCACGTCGCCGGATACCCGCCGTGACAAACACTTCGGGGGCCTGATCCGTCAGCGCGAAGAGCTCGTCAACAATGCCAGGACCCTGGTGATCAATCGCTCCATTCCCGGCCCGATGGGTACATTGGCGACGCGTCACGGTCCTGACCCGGACGCGCCGTGGACGTTCGTGTTCGGCGAAACCCGCGGCAACCGCTTCGTCACCGACCACACCGGTGCCTTCGTGCAGGACGTCGACTACCACGCGTTCGGCGAGATCAGGACGGCGATGGGCGCGCTGCCCGGATCGCCCAGCTATACCAGCGCCCAATGGAACGGCGGTGACGCGCTGGCCGCGGTGGGCCTGTCCCAGCTCGGAGCGCGCATGTACGACCCGGCCATCGGCCGTTTCCTGAGCCGGGATCCGCTGATCATCCCGCGCACGGCTGCGACCACGAACCCGTATGCGTTCGCCATGAACGATCCGGTGAACCTGTCCGATCCGACAGGACTGGACCCCGAGAGCGACGATCCCTGGGGCACCCCCACTCCATGGCCATACCCCGGCGGCGGCGGAGGTGGCGGCGGAAGTGGCGGTGGCGGTGGCGCCGGCCAGTGCGGCGATGGCTGGTGCAATGTCCCCGAGCCCAAAGGCAAGCCCGAAACATCGATCCCTCCGGACGTCGCGATGATCAAGCGGACAGTGACCAAATACAGTCCCCTGGCCGACGCAGCCATCGCGGTCGCCGAAGCGGGAGACAAGTCATTGAACTACACACCCATCATCGGCACCTACCGGTCCTGCGTGGGCGAGGAATATGTGTCGTGCGGGATCGGCGTGGCGACCGACATGATGGGACTGGGGTTCGGAAAAGTTTTCAGCAAGCTGGCGGTGAAGCCACTCGCTGGAATTGGAGGAACTGCGAGCCGGTTCGTCGGCAAGCAGGTGGGCAAGGTGTGGAAATCCAAACAGCTAGGAGGCGGCCTGTATGACTGCGTCGCGTCAACCTGTGCGCGAGTCCTGCGCGGCGGTCTCATGACGGCCGACGACGTGCTCGAGGTGGCGGGGATGACCCAACGGCAACTCAAGGCGACGAAGGGCCTCACGATGGAGCTCGCGCAACAGCTATTTCAGCGCAATGGCAAGACGCTCGAACTGGTTCGCGGCACCCAGGCGGTGGGGGACTACGCCGTGGTGATCTTCAAGAACGGTGTGCGGGAACACATGATCTATGGGCGCAGGACCAGCATCGGGCTCTTCTACTTCGAGGATGCCCAGGTGGGCATACGTCTGTTCGCGCCGGAGGCGGTAGGCGCGCGGATGGAATTCTACCGAATACTGGACTATGTAACTCCTTGAGCCGACCCCGTTGCCGGGCGGATGCGCTGCCGCCCGGCATCGTGGCTGATCCTCCCTTTGCAGAGTAGCCAGTATTTTTTGGAAAACGTGGTTGCGCCGAAGTTCGGTAAAATGAGGCGCTTCTGTTGGCGCATGGTTCGCGAAACTAGGAACTTGTGAGTAAGGGCGCCCGAGCGGCGAGATCTCCTTGCCTCGGCGCAGGCGCGAAACGCAGCCGGCCCAGGCGGCACCTTTGCCAAAACACGCCACTTGGCGCCGTTGTGTTGCATGCGTTTCCCGAGCTGTGCGAGCCTCGCTGCATGCTCAGCGAAACCTCATCGGATGCCACGGCGGGGGCCGGCGCGATGCCGGCCCCGGCGCACGAAAACGGCGATTTTCAACACGTATACAATCAGCTAAAGCGCGTCGCGAGCCGGCAGATCTCGCGGGATCGCGATGTCACCCTGAACACCACGGAGCTCGTGCATGAGGTCTACGAGCGCCTAACCCGGCAGGAACTGCTCGCCGTTGGCGGGCCGCGCAATTTCCTTGCCTATGCGGCGAGCGCGATGCGCAACATCCTCATCGACCGCGCGCGTCACCGGTTGAGCCAGAAGTCCGGCGGTGACTGGGTGCGGGTCACACTCTCCGAGCACCGGGACGCCGCGGCCTACGAACTGGCGACGGACTTTATCGCGCTCAATGACGCGCTCGACAAGCTGTGCACCGAGGACCAGCGCGCGGCCAAGGTCGTCGAGCTGCGCTACTTCGCGGGTCTGTCGATGGAACAGATCGCCGACGTCATGAGCGTCGATCGCAGGACGGTCACGAGGGACTGGTCTTTCGCCCGCGCTTTTCTGCACGCTGAACTGGTCGAGGCTTGACACGTCTGCCGCCCGCTCGTCTTGCGCAGCAGCCGTGATCGCGGACGGTTGATCGTGTCCGCCGACCATTCTTCCATGCGTGCGCTGTTCGAGGAGGCACTCACCGTGCCTGCTGCGTCCCGTGCTGCCTACCTGGTTGGACGCTGTGCCGATCCGGTGGTTCGCGGACATGTCGAGCGCCTGCTCGTGGCGCACAGCGACGAGGGCGGGGTCCTGCACATACCTGTATCGGCTATCGCCGAGAAGCTGGCGCTGCAGTCGGCGCCGATGGATGTGCTCGACTGGGTGGGGCGTGAGATCGGCGGTGTCCGACTCATCGATCTGCTTGGCCAAGGGGGCTCGGCGGTCGTGTTTCGTGGCGAGAAGGTACAGCACGGAGTAACCCAGATTGTGGCGGTCAAGTTGTTCCGCCAGGTGCTGCTGACCGATGCCGAAGTGCGCCGCTTTCGACGGGAACGCGCGGCGATGGCACAACTGGCACATCCGAATATCGCTCGCCTCATCGATGGCGGTATTACCGTATCGAGCATGCCGTATATCGTGCTCGAGTTCGTCGACGGCCTGAGCATCACCGACCATGCGCGCGAGGCGCGACTGCCAGTGCGCGACCGCCTGCAGATGTTCATCGACGTATGCCGCGCTGTGGACGCGGCGCATCGCGCGCTGATCGTGCATCGCGACATCAAGCCATCGAACGTGCTGGTCGGGCGCGACGGCTGCGTGAAGCTGCTGGATTTCGGCATCGCGAAATTTCTCAACGCGGAAGACGACGTCACGGAAGCGGGCCACTGTCCGCTCACTCCAGCCTACGCGGCGCCCGAGCAGTTCCACGGCGGCGCCATCACGACTGCGACTGATGTCTATTCGCTCGGGGTCCTGCTCGGCGAACTGTTGACCGGACAGCGTCCGGCCGCCGCCACGCGGTACGCGCCGGGCGCGATGTTCGGCCAGGCCCGCGGCCCCGCGGCACTGCCGGCGGCAGCGCAACGCGCACGGCAGTCGCCGCGCGGCGATCTCGACAACATCATCGTCAAGGCGCTGTCGGCGGAGGTTGAATCACGCTATGCGTCGGCCGGCGCGCTTGCGGACGATCTCCTCCGATTCCTCGAATCCAGGCCTGTGCTCGCGCATCCGCCCTCGCGCCGATATCGGATGCGCAAGTTCTATGCGCGCCATCGCCTCGTCGTCGGCATTTCCGCGTCACTTTGCTTTCTGATCGTTAGCGCGGTCGCAGCGGCGCTGTGGCAGGCGCGGGTTGCCACGGCACAGTCGGCGCTTGCTCGTACGGAAGCAGCGCAGTCGCAGGCGACGCGCGATTTCATGGTCGGCATTTTTCGGATGGCCGAGCCTGCGGGTGCGCGCGCGACGCCGGCGACGGTGATCGACGTCACCGAGGCGGCGCTGGGGCGCCTCGACACTGATCCGCAGATGAACCCGCGCGTTCGTCTCGACCTGAAGACTCAGCTAGGTGCCGTACTGCGCGGGCAGAGCAGGATGGCGCGTGCAACCACGGTTGCGCGGCAGGCCTACGAGGAAGGTTCTCGTGTGTTCGGGCGTGCCGATGCACTGGTCGTCGATGCTGGCCTGGAACTCGTCAGGACGCTGATCATCGCGGACGACTATGCCCAAGCGCATGCCGTGCTGGCGGCAATGGAGCCTGACGTCCGCATGCATGACGGCGACCGCAGCGTTGAGTACGAGGTGCTTGCCAGCAAGGTCGCTGCGACGCTCGGGAATGCCACCGAGGCGCTGGCGCATCTCGCGCGGGGGACTGCGTCCTGCGACGAGCGATGCAGCGCCGGAACCCGCTTCAATCTGCTGGTCGCCGAGGGCAATACCAACGGCGTGTTCCAGCGGGACGAGGCATCCGCGGCGGCCTGGGAAAAAGCGGTCGCGCTGGCCAGGACCACGAATGGTCCGGTGCACGCTACCGTCGCGACGGCATTGAACGGGCTCGCGGGTACTTATCGACGACTGGGGCGTTTCGACGATGCCAGGCGCGCCATCCTGGAAGTCATCGACATTGACGATCGCATACAGGTCCCCGCGATGCACTGGCAACGGGCGTTGCATTGGAATCAGCTAGGCAATGTATACTTTTCGCTCGGAGACTATGAGGCCGCCCTCGACGCGCTTCAGCGCGCGCTGTTGATCGCGCGGACGGTCAACGGTGAGGACGAGGGGCTTGCGACCGACATTCACAGCATCGGCGTCGTCTTCGGAAAGCTCGGCCAGCTCGATCAGGCCGTGGAACATCTGAGGGACGCTCTCCGGCGAAGAACGGAATTTTCCGGCGCGCACGGCCGCGACGCTGCATTTTCGCGATTGAGCCTGGCTCATATGCTCGCGTTGAAGGGGGAGTTCGGCGAAGCCATGCCGCTGTTCGCCGAGGCTGTCGGCGACCTCGCCGCTGCTGGTGAGGGATCGCAGGGATGGCTGTTCGGCGCGCTGAGAACCCAGGGCAGGGCTCTGCTATGGACTGGCAAGCCGGCGCAGGCGCTTGCCGTCATCGATGAGGCGCTCGCGATTGCTGACCGCTTTCCCGGCGCATCGACTGAGCCGGGAGTTCTGGCGGCGCAAGTGACGCGAGGCGTTGCGCTGATGCGAATGGGCCGGAACGAGGAAGCCGCGCTGGACCTGCAGCAGGCGGTGCAGCGCCTGCAGGAGCTGGACGCGGAATACCACAGCCAGGCTTATGCCAGCCTGGCGCTCGGCCTCATCGCCGCGCAGGGCAAGCGGTGCGAGGTTGCTAGGCAGCATCTCGCGCAGGGAAGATCTGCACTGGCGCGCGAGCCTTTCACCTATTCCTATCTGGCGGACAGCGAGTCGGCGTTGGAGGCAGCGGTACGCGCGGCCTGCGATCTGCGGATCTGAAATCAGTGCCGATGCATTGAAGCCGCCGATTTCTGGTCACTGTCGAATCCGGCGAGCCATCAGCCGGCTTGCGGGCGAACCGCATGAGTCCCGGTTCGTCCCGGCCCGTTGGGCGTTCAGAGTGATCAGAACCTGCGGTTCTGAGCGATCACTCTTCGTCCCGGCCCGTTGGGCGTTCAGAGTGATCAGAACCTGCGGTTCTGAGCGATCACTCTTCGTCCCG
>JAAFHE010000148.1 GCA_013298265.1 Lysobacterales bacterium
GGGAGGGTTGGGTGGGGATGGTGCTGCTTTGCTCTCGGAATTGTGCAAATTCCAATGGCTGAGGCGAACACCATCCCCATCCCGACCTTCCCCTTGAGGGGAAGGAGTAAGAGTCGCTGAACTTGCAGTTTTCTCTTTTTTTAGTTCCAGAATCAAAAGCCGATATCGACTTGTTCGTAGCTTCCTCAATCCGCCGCCGCGCATGCGCGTGCTGATCGTGTCCGACACGCATGGCCGGGTCGACGCGCGTATCGCGGCGCTTGCGCGCGAGTGCGATTCGGTGGTGCACGGCGGCGATGTCGGCAATGCGGCAGTGCTCGACGCGCTCGGCGGCAAGGTGCTCGCCGTGCGCGGCAACAACGACAGCGTCGACAAATGGCCGGCGGCGCAGCACGACCGTCTGGCAACGCTGTCGCTGCAGGCCGGGCTCGATCTGCCGGGTGGACGCCTCGTCGTCGTGCACGGTGATCGCTGGCCCGCGCGTGGGCGCCATGCGGCGCTGCGGTGCGCGTACCCGGCTGCGCGCGCTATCGTTTACGGGCATAGTCATCGGCTGCAGGTGGATACCGACGCGTTGCCCTGGGTGCTGAACCCCGGCGCCGCGGGCCGCGCGCGCACCAACGGCGGGCCGAGCTGCCTGGTGCTGCAGGCCACCGCCGGATCCTGGCAGGTGCTTGCGCAGCGTCATGCCGATGGCTATCGCGAGCAGCTCTGATCACCGCGCGCACAAAGGGGGACACGTGGAATTCAGCAACAAGGGGCAAAAGCTTTTCCTGATCCTCGCCGTGGTGTTCGTCGCCAACGCGATCCTGGCCGAACTCATCGGCGTGAAGATCTTCGCGCTCGAAGACACGCTCGGCGTGCAGCCGTTCAACTGGAACCTGTACGGCCAGACCGGTTCGCTGAGCTTCACCGCCGGCACGCTGCTCTGGCCGGTCGTGTTCGTCATGACCGATGTCATCAACGAATACTTCGGCCGCCGCGGCGTGCGCATGATTTCCTGGCTCGCGGTATTCCTGATCCTGTATGCCTTCGTGTTCGCGTTCGCCGCGATCGCGCTGGCACCGGCGGGCTGGTGGGTCAAGGTCGGCGAGGCGCAGGGCGTGCCGGACATGCAGGCCGCATTCGCGCAGATCTTCGGCCAGGGCCTGTGGACCATCGGGGGGTCGGTTACCGCCTTCCTCGTCGGCCAGCTCGTCGACGTCGGCATCTTCCATGCGATCCGCAAGCGCACCGGCGACCGTCACATCTGGCTGCGCGCGACCGGCTCGACCTTGGTGTCGCAGCTGTTCGACAGCCTGATCGTGCTGTATATCGCCTTCGTGATCGGCCCGCAGCAGTGGTCCATCAGTCTCTGGCTCGCGGTGGCCACGGTCAATTATGTGTACAAAGTATGTGCCGCGGTCGCGCTGACCCCGGTGATCTACGCGTTGCGCGGCGTGCTCGACAACTGGCTCGGCAAACCGCTCAGCGACGAACTCAAGGCCAAGGCCGCTGCGGCCTGACATCGACGAACTGCGAAAACCACGGAGCGTGCCCATGCCAACGACGACAGCGACCACTCCGCCCCCGGGCGGCCGCATGCCACGGCAGATTCCCTACATCATCGGCAACGAGGGCTGCGAGCGCTTCAGCTTCTACGGCATGCGCAACATCCTGGTGCAGTTCCTGATCACGTCGCTGCTGCTGCAGCACATCGTGGCCGGCTCCGAGCGCGAGCTCGCCGCCAAGGACCTGATGCACACCTTCATGATCGGCGTGTATTTCTTCCCGCTGCTCGGCGGCTACCTCGCCGACCGCTTCTTCGGCAAGTACAACACCATCCTGTGGTTCAGCCTGATCTACTGCATCGGCCAGTTCAGCCTGGCCGTTTTCGTCGACAGCAGCCTCGGCTTCTTCATCGGCCTGGGACTGATCGCGCTCGGCTCGGGCGGCATCAAGCCGCTGGTCGCGTCTTTCGTGGGCGACCAGTTCACGCAGTCGAACAAGCATCTGGCCAAGATCGTGTTCGACGGTTTCTACTGGATCATCAACTTCGGCTCGCTGTTTGCTTCGCTGCTGATGCCGCTGTTCCTGAAGAACTACGGGCCGCGCGTGGCGTTCGGCATTCCCGGCGTGCTGATGCTGATCGCGACCGTCGTGCTGTGGCTGGGCCGGCGCCAGTACATCATGGTGCCGCCGGCGACGAAGGCGGATCCGGATTCGTTCTACCAGGTGCTACGTACGGCGCTGCTCACGCGCCGCGGCGGCGAAAGCCGCCCCGGCCTCGTCGTCGCGATCGTCGGTGCAGTGCTCGCGCTGACCGCGCTCGTGTTCGCGGCCAAGCTCGGCGTGGTGATCGCGATCTGCCTCGCGCTGGTCTCGCTGCTCGCCGGCATCGGCGGCGGCGCCTGGCTGCAACTG
This sequence comes from Lysobacterales bacterium, assembly GCA_013298265.1. Taxonomy (GTDB): domain Bacteria; phylum Pseudomonadota; class Gammaproteobacteria; order Xanthomonadales; family Rhodanobacteraceae; genus Tahibacter. The sequence continues at coordinate 2,404 of JAAFHE010000148.1, forward strand.
GAGCGCGCGCGCGGCCTGCACTCGGACATCGCTGTCGATGGTGCACGCAGCGTACTGCGGGTGCTCGTGATCTTCGCGCTGGTCACACCGTTCTTCTCGCTGTTCGACCAGAAGGCATCGACCTGGGTCATCCAGGGCAACGCGATGACCAAGCCCGACTGGTTCGTCTCCTCGCAGATGCAGGCGCTGAATCCGGCGCTGGTGATGATCCTGATTCCGTTCAACAACCTCGTGCTGTATCCGTGGCTGCGCCGTATCGGCTGGGAAGCGACCGCGCTGCGCCGCATGACCGCCGGTATCGCCTTCAGCGGTCTGGCCTGGATCGTGATTGGCGGCATCCAGGTCGTCATGGACGGCGGCAACGCGATGTCCATCGTCTGGCAGGTGCTGCCTTACGCGCTGCTGACCTTCGGCGAAGTGCTGGTGTCGGCGACCGGACTTGAATTCGCCTACAGCCAGGCGCCGTCGGCGATGAAGGGCGTGGTCATGAGCTTCTGGAACCTGACGACGACGGTCGGCAATCTCTGGGTACTGCTCGCCAACCTCGCCGTGCGCAATTCCGCGGTCACCGATTCGATTTCCTCGACCGGCTTCAGCGTGACCGCGTTCCAGATGTTCTTCTTCGCCGCATTCGCCCTGATCGCGGCGCTGATGTTCGGGCTGTATGCGCGAAGTTATCGCGAAGTGGACAATTATCGCGCGGCGTAATCTCGCGCTCCGCCTGCAGCGCCCTGCGTTGTATGCGGCGTCCGAAACAAGTCGCCTGTCGCTGGAATCAAGCGGTGCGTATCCGTAAACGCGGCGACGGCGAGATGTAAAAAAGCCGGCGCGACCTCCAGGTACACGCCGGCAACGGAGGATCCGGGTATCAGCGCTTGGCGATCGCGGCAGCGGCCGGCTGGGCGCGTTCGTAGACGATGCGTTCGCTGCCGCCGTTGCAGGTGCCGACGGTCTTGCGGGTGTCTTCGGCGTCCTTGGCGACGACGTTGAGGCTGTAGTTCCTGACGCCCTTGGCGTCGAGGCGGGTGGCGATCTCCTGGCGCAGTTCCTCGCAGGGTTTGCGCGCCCAGGCCGAACCGGTGCTCAGGAACAGGGCGATGGCAAGCAGGGTCAGGACAGTCTTCACGGTGCATCTCCGGTGGGGTGGGCCGTTGTCGGCTGGTGCACAGATTCGTGCCTGGGCCTGACGGGCGACGGGGCGAGTTGTGGCAATGTGCTGACGGCCTGGGACCGAATGCGGGCTGTGGGGAAGGCATGGCCTGGTACGTCTATCTGATCGAATGCCGCGACGGCAGCATCTACACCGGCATCGCCATCGATGTGGCGGCGCGCTACGCCGCGCACGCGGCGGGGAAGGGCGCGCGCTATACGCGGTCACGGCCGCCGCAGCGCCTGCTGGCGGTCTTCGCGGCCGCGGACCGGTCCAGCGCGCTGCGCGAAGAACTGCGCATCAAGCGGCTGTCGGCAACGCAGAAGCGGGCACTGGCGGCGCAGTCTCCGCAGCCCGAATCGATACCGAAGTAAGTCGCCGCAGGCGGCGGGCAGCTTCGTCATGACTTCCGGCCGATACGCTATTGTTAGATTCACACTATCGTTCACTCACGCCTATAGTTCAGTGAGCGACTGATGGACGCTACCGACACCCACCGCAAGAAATTCGAGCGCGAACTCAGCGCCGGTACGGTGTCGCTGGTACTGCTTGCGGTGCTGGTGCGTTCGGCAGAACCGTTGTACGGCTACCAGATCGCCAAGCAGCTGGAGAAGGATGGCGACGGCGTGCTGATCGGCAAGCAGAGCGCGCTGTATCCGGTGCTGCGCAATCTCTGCGCCGCCGGGCTGCTCGACAGCGAAGTCGAGCCGTCCGTGACCGGACCGCCGCGGCGCTACTACCGGGCCACTGAACTGGGCCGTACCGTCTTGCGCGAATGGGAGGCGGCCTGGTCTGCCACGCGCGATTTTGTTGACACCGTCATCGAGGGGCAGAACCTATGAACCGGCCAACGCCGCGCACTATCGACGAATACCTGGACCAGCTACGCGATGCGCTGCGTGGCGAGGATCTGGCTCTGATCCAGGACGCGCTCTACGACGCTGAGGACCATCTGCGCTCGGAGTTCGCCGAGAACCCGGGCGTGGCGCCCGCGGAGCTGCTGGCGCGCATCGCCAGCAGTTACGGCGCACCGGACGAAGTGGCCGAGATCTACCGCGACAAGGAAGTCGTGGTGAATCGCGCGCTGCGTCCGCCGCGACAACCGCGTCCGGCCTCGGCGCTGGCGCGCTTCTTCGGCGTCGCGGTGGATCCGCGCGCCTGGGCCGCGATGTTCTACATGCTGCTCGCCCTGCCGACCGGCATCTTCTATTTCACCTGGGCCGTGACCGGCGTGTCGCTGTCGTTCGGCCTGATGCTCCTCATCATCGGCCTGCCGCTGACGGTGTTGTTCCTCGCCACGGTACGTGCGTTGAGCCTCGTCGAAGGGCGCATCGTCGAGGTCATGCTCGGCGAACGCATGCCGCGTCGACCGACCTACCCGCCGCGCCACCAGCCGCTGCTGGAACGGGTCAAGCAGCTATTCGCGGACCCGCGCACCTGGGGCACGCTGTTCTACATGGTGATCATGCTGCCGCTGGGCATCTTCTACTTCACCCTGCTCGTGACCTGCGTCAGCGTGGGGCTGGGGTTGGCGCTCAATCCCATCGTCTATCTGTTCAGCGGCATAGGCCTGATCAATATCAACGACGACGTATGGATGGCACCGCTGTGGCTGCAGCCATTCCAGGTATTGCTGGGCATCGTGATCCTGTTCGCCTTCATGCATCTGGCGCGCGGCATCGGCAAGCTGCAGGGAGCGCTGGCCAAGCAGTTGCTGGTCCACGCGGGTTGAGCCCGGCAAGGATGCCGCGCCGCAGGTTGGGGGGATTCCTCCGGGGCTGGACGAGAAATCGTCCGGCCCTTTGTTTTCAGGGCGAATGTCCTGAGCGCGAATTCATTGTCGTTGCGTGTCGATCCTGCACACTCTCGTCCGACGCTTGAGCAGAACCGGCCGCGAATCGCGGCGGCAAATCTCAACGCAAGGAGAACGACGATGCGCTGCATGATCCTGGTCAAGGCAAATGCCGATACCGAAGCCGGCGTGATGCCTAGCGAGCAATTGCTGGCCGACATGGGCCGTTACAACGAAGAACTCGTCAAGGCCGGCATCATGCTGCTGGCCGGCGAAGGCCTCCACCCGAGCGCACGAGGTGCGCGCGTGCAGTTTTCCGGCGACAAGCGCAGCGTGATCGACGGACCCTTCGCCGAAACCAAGGAACTCGTCGCCGGCTTCTGGATCTGGCAGGTGCGCGATCTCGACGAAGCCATCGAATGGGTCAAGCGCTGTCCGAATCCAACGGGCGAGCACAGCGTCATCGAGATCCGTCCCGTGTTCGAAGCCGAGGACTTCGGCGCGGAGTTAACGCCGGAGCTGCGCGAACAGGAAGATCGTCTGCGCGCCGAGATGGCGAAGCGCGAGTAGGTCGCAGGACTGCCCGCCGCGCGTTGCGCGCTGCGGGAATACACTGACAGCGGTATCTGCACACAATGCCGCCGCACCACCGGGGAAATCACATGTTCACGATTATCGTTTGGATCGTTGTGGTCGCGATTGCCAGCTTGCTCATCGCTGCCGCGTTCCGTCCGGACTCGTTCCGCATCGAACGCCGCATCCGCATCAAGGCCGCGCCGGCCACGATCTTCGCGCTGATCGACGACGTTCGCCGCTGGACCGCCTGGTCGCCGTGGGAAAAGATGGATCCGGCCCTCAGGCGCGACTATAGCGGCCCGGCCAGCGGCCAGGACGCGGCCTATGCCTGGGAAGGCAATAACAAGGTCGGCAAAGGACAGATGCGCATCATCGAATCGACGCCGCCGTCGCGCATCCGCATCCAGCTCGATTTCCTCAAGCCGTTCGAGGCGCACAACACGGCGGAGTTCACGCTGCAGCCGCTCGGGGACGAAACCGAAGTCGTCTGGGCGATGTACGGACCGCAGCCGTATCTGTCCAAGCTCATGGGCATGGTAGTCAGCATGGACAAGCTGGTCGGCAAGGATTTTGAAAACGGCCTGGCCAACCTCAAGGCCAGTGCGGAGTCCTGAAGCGCGATGCGAGCACGCCGGCATGTTGTCCTTCTCACCGCGGCCCGCGGCGCATGAGCCCGGCGCCGCACAAGGCCATCGCTACGGTCTGGCGCATGGAATCCACGCGCCTGATCGGCGGGCTCATGCGTCTCGTGCGCGACCTGAGCCTCGCCGAGGATCTGGCCCAGGACGCGCTGGTCGCGGCGCTCGAACAATGGCCGCAGGGTGGCGTGCCAGACAATCCCGGCGCCTGGCTCATGGCCGCAGCCAAGCATCGCGCGATCGATCGCCTGCGGCGCAATGACATGGCGCAGCGCAAGCACGAACAACTTGGCGTCGAACAGGAACTGCACGAGCTGCTGCAGGCGCCCGACGGCGAACAGCTCGACGACAGCGTCGGCGACGACGTGTTGCGGCTGATCTTCATCGCCTGTCATCCGGTGCTGTCGAGTGAAGCCCGCGCCGCGCTGACCTTGCGCCTGATCGCCGGACTGACGACGGACGAGATCGCGCGTGCCTTTCTGCAGCCCGAGCCCACGATCGCGCAGCGCATCGTGCGCGCCAAGCGCACGCTGACCAACGCGAACGTGCCGTTCGAGGTGCCGTCGGCCGCGGAACTGGCGCAGCGCCTGTCCTCGGTACTCGGCGTGATCTATCTCATTTTCAACGAGGGCTATGCGGCGACCGCCGGCGACGACCTCATGCGGCCGCAGTTGTGCGAGGAGGCGATGCGCCTGGGCCGTATCCTCGTCGCGCTGATGCCGCGCGAGGCCGAAGCCCAGGGGCTGCTCGCGCTGATGGAAATCCAGGCCTCGCGCGCGGCGGCGCGCGTGGACGCGAACGGCGAACCGATACTGCTGCTGGAACAGGATCGCGCGCGCTGGAACCCGTTGCTGATTCGGCGCGGGCTCGCTGCACTCGCGCGCACCGAGGAACTGGGCGGTGGCGCGGGCTTTTATGCCTTGCAGGCGGCGATTGCCGCGTGCCATGCGCGTGCTCGCGCCGCGGCCGACACCGACTGGCTGGGCATCGCCGCGCTGTACGGCGCGCTCGCCCAGGTTTCACCGTCACCGGTAATCGAGCTCAACCGCGCGGTCGCTGTGTCGATGGCGTTCGGGCCGGCGGCCGGGCTCGTGATCGCCGACGCGTTACAGGATGAGGCGAGCCTGGCCAACTACCACCTGCTGCCCAGCGTGCGCGGCGACCTGCTGGCCAAGCTCGGCCGTCGCGGTGAAGCGGCGGCGGAATTCCGTCGCGCGGCAGCGCTGACGCGCAACACGCGTGAGCAGGCGCTGCTGTCGCGCCGTGCGGACGAATGCGAAGTGTCGCGGCAGTAGCGTGCCGTTGCATTGCACACAGGCCTGCGCGCGGCTGCATCGGGTGCGCCGCAAGCGGATCACCGTGCGATGCG
>JAAFHE010000149.1 GCA_013298265.1 Lysobacterales bacterium
CGGCGGCAGCTTGTTATAGGCCAGGTAGTAATAGATGTGGCCCAGCTCGTGGTAGATCGTGCGGAAGTCTTCCTCGTTCGCGTTGATGCACATCTTGATGCGCACGTCGCCGTCGAGGTTCAGGTCCCAGGCGCTCGCATGGCAGACCACGTCGCGATCGGCCGGTCGCGTGAACTGGGATTTCTCGTAGAACGATTTCGGCAGTGCCGGGAAGCCGATCGAGCTGTAGAAGTCCTCCGCGCGCTTGACCATCGCTTCCGGCGTATAGGCCTTTTCCTTCAGTGCCGCGTCGACGTCGAGATTCGACACGCCCGGATACGGCTGCAGCAGCGGATACAGCGCCGACCAGTCCTGTGCCCACATGTTGCCGGTGATGTGCGCCGGAATCGTGCCGTCCTTGGCCAGCTTGCCCGGATACTGCTGGTCGAGCTTGTGGCGCGCATAGCACTGCAGGTCCTTGTACAGCGGCTCGACCTGGCCCCAGAGGCGGTCGGTTTCCTTGCGCAGGTCCGCCGCGCTCATGTCATAGCCCGAGCGCCACATCTCCCCGGCATTGGCGTAGCCCATCTCGCCGGCGCCTTCGTTGACGAGTTCGGCGAAGCGCACGTAGTCCTTGCGCATGGCGCGCGCGAGGTTGTGCCAGGCGGTCCAGGCGTCGAGGTCGGCGTCCCAGTCGCGATTCTCGGCCAGCACCTTGCTGAGCTGGTCCAGGTTGCGACAGGTTTCCGGCTTGGTCTCGTCGGTGCAGGACTTGCCCGAGCCGTAGGCCGCGTTGAGGCGCGAGGCGATCTGGGTCAGTTCGGTCAGCTTGGCCGGGTCCTTCGGTGCCGGCATCGCCGTCTGCAGCTTGACGAGGTCGATGCCGCGCTGCGTCGCCGGGGCTATGCCCTTGACGCCGATGAATTCTTTGGATTTGTCCACATTGACAGAAAGCCGACCCAGCGCGCGTTCGTTGGCCTTGGCCACCAGCACTTCGGTGTCGCCGTTGATATAGGTTTCGGCGACCCACTGGGCCGCGGTCGCCTCGACGTAGTTGTCGCGGATTTCCTGATTGACGCCGGCGATGAAGCGATCGGCGGACGCGGCGTCGGCAGCCTGCGCCGATACGGTCGAATGCGCGCCTGCTCCTACACAAAGAGTTAGCGCCAGCGCAAGTGCGGAACGAACTGGTTTCACGGCTACGTCTCCCGGAAAACTGCGGCCAAAGCGGCCGCTAAAGTGGCTGGGCAGGCTAGTATCCGCCACGCGCGAAAGCAACCGCGGTGCTTGAATTGCCCGCATAGGGATAGCATCTGCGTCCTGACCGCATGACTTCCGCAGGACAACCCGCAATGAGTACAGGACAAGGTTCCGCCGGCAACGTGATCGCCGCGGTATGCAGTTTTTTCATTCCCGGTCTGGGTCAGCTGGTGCAGGGGCGCGTACTCATGGCCCTCGTGCATTTCGTGCTCGCTGCCGTGCTGTGGGTGATCTTCCTCGGCTGGATCATCCATCTGTGGTCGATCATCGATGCGGCGCTGTTCAAACCGCGCGGCTGATGCGCGTCCAGCGGGACTGCTGCAACCGTCCCGGTTTCCGTAGCATGAGCGGCCTGCCCGCCGGAGTCGTTTCCGCATGATCGTGACGTACATCCTGATCGGCCTGACCGTGGCCGTGTCGCTGCTGGCGTTCAACAACCCCCGCCTCAAGCAGCAGCTCGTGCTGTGGCCTCCCGCGGTGCGCCGCGGCAACGAGTACTGGCGTCTGGCGAGCTACGGCCTGGTGCATGCGGACGGCATGCATCTATTTTTCAACATGTTTACTTTGTACATGTTTGGCCAGTTCATGGAGGTGTATCTGACCTCCAGGATCGGTCCCCTCGGACTGCCGCTGCTGTACCTCGGCGGCCTGGTCGTGTCGATACTGCCAAGCTACCTCAAGCACCAGAACGATCCCAGTTACTACAGCCTGGGTGCGTCCGGCGCCGTGTCGGCGGTGCTGTTCGCGTTCGTGCTGCTGCGTCCGGGCGCGACCATCTATCTGCTCGTGATACCGGTGCCGGCGCTGGTCTTCGGTGTCCTCTACCTGGCCTACTCCTGGTACATGGACCGCCAGTCCAACGACAACATCAACCACAGCGCGCATCTGTGGGGTGCGGGTTTCGGCCTGCTGTTCATGACGCTGCTGGAGCCCTCACTGGTTCGCGGGCTGCTTAGCTGAACGCCTGTCGCGCCCGCTGCGGCGGCGGCGCGCGCAAGTGTCTGGACTTCAACCTGCGGGACGCCGGGTGTATAAGCCTCGTGGCATCACGGAACGCCGCTTCGACCGGCGTGTGTGCAGGTCTTCGGCGGCATCTTGCCGTCGAAGAGTAATGGGGTCTGTCGCAAGTCGGGTTTGCGGTTGCGCCAAGCGAGCCGCATGTTGTCCCGCAGGGTCGTGCCGGAGGAATTTCGTCATCCGGCCCTCTTCGCGCGCGTCGACGCATTGGAGAAACAATCATGGTCCTGAAATCAGCTCTAGCCGCCGTGCTCGGCGGTCTGGCCGTCTGCGCCGCAGGCGATGTCCTCGCCAGCAAACCCGAGAAGACCGCGCCGCCGCCGGCAACGTCCGGCGGTGTCGCCGAGTCCGGCATGCGCGCCTACGTCAATCCGGAAAGTGGTGCACTGGTGTCGCAGCCGGCCACGCGCGCCCAGGCCGACGCGCTGGCGATGCCCGCGCCTGACATGAGCAAGATCCGCGAAATCAAGCACGCGGACGGCTCGACGACCTGGCAATTCAACGGTCAGGTCAACGAAGCCCTGGTCGCCCAGCGCGGTGCCGATGGCAAGCTGCGGGTGCGCTGCGGCGAACACGGTGTCGTGCACGACCACGCCGAGCTGCAGCCGGAGGTGTCGAATGAGCGCTGAGCTGCGTCGTCGCACGCCTCTTTTTGCGCTGATCGGCCTGCTGCTCGCGGGCTCGGCCGCAGCGCAGTCGACGATCACCGTCGTCAACACCGATGGCGCCGGGGAAGGTTTCAATGATCCGGGGGTGCCCAACGCTGCTGCCGGCTGCCAGGCTGGCGACACGCTCGGCGCCTGCCGCCTGCGCGTGTTCCAGGTCGCGGCCGACCAGTGGGAGCTGCTGCTCAATTCCACGGTCGAGATCCGCGTCAACGCGGCCATGAACCCGTTGACGTGCTCGGGCACGACGGCGGTGCTCGGTTCGGCCGGCCCCACTACCGCGCATGCGGACTTCACCAATGCGCCGCTCGCCGGAACAGCCTATGTGCAGGCGCTGGCGAATTCGCTGGCTGGCGCGGACCTCGACTCGTCGCAGTCCGATATCAATACCCAGTTCAACGTCGATATCGACAACGGCACCTGCCTCACCGGCACCGCGGGCTGGTGGTACAACACCAATCCGGCCACGCCGGTTCCGGCCGACCGCGTGCCGCTGCTGCCGGTCGTGTTTCACGAAATCGGCCACGGCCTCGGCTTCACCTCGCTGGTGAATACATCGTCGGGCGCCTACTTCACATCGCTGCCGCCGGTCTGGGCACGCTTTCTCTACGACACGGAAACCGACCGGCGCTGGAACGCGATGACCAACGCGGAGCGTCTCGCCTCCGCGATCAACGATCCGGATCTGGTCTGGACCGGACCGCGCACCAACAATCTGGCGCCGAAGTTCCTCGGCCCACCGGCCAAGGTCACGGTCAATTCGCCGGCCGGCATCGCCGGCGCCTACGATGCGCAGACCGCCGAATTCGGTCCGAGTGTCGCGACGAGCCCGGTTACCGGCGGCGTCGTGCTCGTCAACGACGGCGCCGGCGCCTCGGTGAACGATGGCTGTGAAACACCGTTCACGAACGCGGCGGCGGTCGCCGGCAACATCGCGCTGATTGATCGGGGCAACTGCACGTTTGTGATCAAGGTCAAGAACGCGCAGCTCAACGGCGCCATCGGCGCAATCATCGCGAACAACGCGGCGACCGGCCTGCCGGGCATGGGCGGCACCGACCCGACGATCACTATTGCGTCGCTAGGCACTACCCAGGCTGCGGGTACGGCCATGAAGGCAAACCTCCCAGCGCCGGGCGTCAATGCGACTTTGGGTGTGCAGAGCGGCGGTTCGCTCGCCGGTACGCAGGAGGGCTGTGTCCGCATGTTCGCGCCGAATCCGGTCCAGTCGGGTTCGTCGGTGTCGCACTTCCACTCCGACGCGTTCCCGAACCTGCTGATGGAGCCGTCGCTGAATCGCAGTATCTTCGACAAGGTCGACCTGACCCTGCCGCTGTTCCAGGACATCGGCTGGCGCACGAACGCCGAAAACATCCTGTTCGTCGACGGTTTCGATCCGAATCCGTGTCCCTTCTTGCCGTGATCCGCTGAAAAACGGCCGGCGCCCGCAAGGGGCGCCGGCTTGCGCGAGCGGCTGCCTCGCAGCGGCGGTCTTCTCGTCGCACCGGATCGACGCCCGGCCCGCCGCGTGGCTAGTGACAGTGCAGCTACCCCGCGATACGCACCTGCGTTTGACCGGCCCGCCGCTAAGCCGGACACTCCCCCGCGGGGAAAGGAGCTTCAGGGAGACGACGTGGGCGTGTTCGCGTTTTTGCAACGTATTTTCAGCAGCAAGCCGGCCGCGTCGGAACGACGCGACAAGCCGCGCATCAACGCACGTGAAGGTACCCGCGTGCTCATCGTGGACGATTCGCCGACCATCGTGGCGCTGCTGCGCAAGCTGCTGCAGCAGAACGGCTATGCGACGCTGGAAGCCGGTGATGCGGAGGAAGGTATCCGGCTGGCCCAGGTCGAATTGCCCGACCTGATCTTTCTCGACATCGTCCTGCCCGGCATGAACGGCTTCGCCGCGCTGCGCCAGTTGCGCCGCGATTCGCGCACCAAGGAAATCCCGATCATCATGATCAGCGGCAACGAACAGGCCACCGAGCAGTTCTACGCCCAGCGCATCGGTGCCGACGATTTCATGAAAAAACCGTTTTCGCGCGCTGAGGTCTTCATGCGCATCGAACGCCTGCTCAACGCCGAGAAGGTACCGTTCCGGGTTTCGCAGGCTGCGCGCCGCGACGTTTGAGGCAAGAAACAAGAAAGAGGTGAGAGGAGTGAGAAACGAGAGCGACGCTCGGAGCGCCTGCTTCACTCGTTCCTCACTACTCCACCCTGTTTTCCGACTTACTCGCAGCCGTTTGAGACGGGTGAAGCGGTGAGGGCAGTGAGAAACGAGAGGGCGCGTCAGATGCCCGCGTCCCACTTGTTCCTCACTGCTCCACACAGGTTTTCTTACTTGGCGGTCAGGCCGCGGCGTTCCAGCAGCGGCTTGACGTCCGGGTCGCGGCCGCGGAAGTCCTTGAATAGCTGCATCGCGTCCTGGCTGCCGCCGCGCGAGAGCAGCGTCTTGCGGAAGTGGTCGCCGTTCTTGCGCGTCAGGCCGCCGTTTTCTTTGAACCACTCGACGCTGTCGGCATCCAGCACTTCGCTCCAGATGTAGGCGTAGTAGCCGGCCGCATAGCCGCCCATGATGTGCGAGAAGTAGGCACTGCGATAGCGCGGCGGCACCGGCGCGAAATCGACGCCGGCTTTCTTCAGCGCGGCGGCTTCGAAATCGAGCACGCCCGACGCTTCCGGTGCCTGCTCCGGCTTGATCTGGTGCCAGGACTGGTCAAGCAGCGCGGCGCCGAGGTATTCGGTGGTCTCGAAGCCCTGGTTGAACTTGTCCGCGGCAGTGACCTTGTCGACGAGCGCCTGCGGAATCGGTTCGCCGGTCTTGTAGTGCTTGGCGTAGTTCTTCAGCACCTCCGGCCAGGTCATCCACATCTCGTTGACCTGCGAGGGGTACTCGACGAAGTCGCGCGGCACGCTGGTGCCGGAGAAGCGCGGGTACTTCACGTTGGAGAACATGCCGTGCAGCGCATGGCCGAATTCGTGGAACGCGGTGTTCACCTCGTCGTAGGTCAGCAGGGTCGGCTCGCCCTTGGGCGGCTTCGGGATATTCAGGTGATTCGCCACGACTGAGCGTGTGCCGAACAGGGCGCTCTGCGAGACGTATTCGTTCATCCACGCGCCGCCGCGCTTGTTGTCGCGGGCGTACCAGTCGACCAGGAAGATCGCGAGCGGCTTGCCGTCGGCGTCGGTCACGTCGAATACGCGCACGTCGGGGTTATAGACCGGCAGGTCGGTGCGTTCCTTGAAGGTCAGGCCGTAGAGCTTGTTCGCGGCGAAGAACACGCCGTTCTTGAGCACGTTGTCGAACTCGAAATACGGCCGTAGCTGGCTTTCGTCGAAGCTGAACTTCTCCGCGCGCACCTTCTCGGCATAGAACGACCAGTCCCACGGCGCGAGCTGGAAGCCGCCTTTTTCCTTGTCGATCATGGCCTGCAGGTCGGCGGCCTCTTTCTTCGCGTTGGTGACGGCCGCGGGGGCGAGCTGGGCGAGGCGGTCGTTGACGGCCTTGACCGTCTTCGCGGTCTCGTCTTCCAGCGTGTACGCGGCGTGGTTCTCGTAGCCCAGCAGCGCGGCGCGCTTGGCGCGGATCTTCGCCACCTGAGCGACGATCGCGCGGTTGTCGAACTCGCCGCCGTGGCTGGCGCGGCCAACCGAGGCCTTCTGCAAACGTTCGCGCAGGGCGCGGTTCTGCAGCTCCGCCAGGGCCGGCTGACCGCTGGTGTTCTGCAGCGCGATCACGTACTTGCCCTCGAGCTTGCGCTGCTTGGCGGCTTCTGCGGCGGCGGCAATGGCTTCGTCGGACAGGCCCTTGAGCTCGTCCTTGCTGTCGACGATCACGGCCGACGCGTTGTTCTCTTTCAGCATGTTCTGGCTGAAATTGGTCTGCAGCGTGGCCAGCTCGGCATTCATGGCCTTGAGCGTGGCCTTGTCGGCGTCATTGAGCTTGGCGCCGGCGCGGACGAAGTCGGTGTAGTAGCGCTCGATCAGGCGCGTGCCTTCGGCGTCGAGGCCGAGCTTGTCGCGCTTGGCGTGAAGCGACTCGATGCGCGCGAACAGCTTGGGGTTCAGCGCGATAGCGTCCTGGTGCGCGGACAGCTTGGGCGCCATCTCGCTCTGGATCTTTTCCAGCGTGTCATTGGTGTTGGCGCCGCTGAGACTGAAGAATACGGTCGTGGCGCGGTTGAGCAGCTGGCCCGACTTTTCCATCGCGACGATGGTGTTGTCGAAGGTCGCCTCGTCGGTGGCATTGGCGATCGCGTCGATCTCGGCGCGGTGCTCGACCATGCCGGCTTCCATGGCCGGGGCAAAGTGCTCGTTCTTGATCTTGTCGAAGGCCGGGTACTGGAAGGCGAGCGTGCTGGGCTTGGCGAAGGGATTGTTGGCCATGTCGGCGGCTTTCGCGGCAGTCGGAGCGGCGGGTTTCGCCTTGTCGGCGGCATACAGCGGAGCCGCAAGTCCCAGGGCGACGGCCAGGGCGACGGCAAGACGGGTCTTCATGAAACGCACTCCGGACAGGAAATCGGGCGTTGATCCTAAACCGGATCGGCCACTGCCGCCCCTGACGGAAGTCCCGTACAGGTTTGCCCGCGCTGCGGTTCGGTAGGCCATCCATCCGCAGGCGCAGCGCGTGTTGGGCCGGGCTAGAATCGAGCGATTCGGGGGCGGGGGAGTAGGTCATGGTCGTTGGATCGGTGCGTTGTGCCGCGTTATTGCTTTTCCTGCTGGCGAGCCTGCCGCTCGCCGCGCCGGCGCAGGAGGGTGCGCTGAACGCCCGTATGCAGGCCGTGCTCGCGGCGCGGCCGGCGCAGCCCCGGCCGCTGGCGCCGATGCATGCGACGCCCTGCGTCAATGGCCTGGCCGGCGGCACGTATCCGTGTTCCAACATCGACCTGCTCTCGTTCACGCCGCTGGCGACCTTCGCCGCCGGCAGCACGAACAGCCTGTGGGGCTGGACCGATCCCACCACGCAGA
>JAAFHE010000015.1 GCA_013298265.1 Lysobacterales bacterium
CTCCGGATCGGCGCCGTGACGGATCAGCGACTGCACGACACCATCGACCTGCGCCGGCGGCAGGCCCAGTGCCGCATGCAGCGGCGTGCGGCCGCCCTGGTCGCGCGCATTGGGGTCGGCGCCGCTGTCGAGCAGGCGATCCAGCAGCGTCGCCGCGCCGAGCTGCGCGGCAAGGTGCGTCGCGGTCTCGCCCTGCTCGTTGACGGCGAACGTGTCGGCGCCGCGCTGGGCGAGGTCCAGCGCGAGGGCGAGGAGCTGCTGGCGCTGCGCCGCGTCACTGACGCTGCGCGCGACTTCGAGCACACGACGCAGCACGCCCGCGCCGCCGCTGTTGGCGCCGGCCTGGACCAGCTCGGCCAGGGCGGCTGCGGCGTCTGGCAGGCGCTCGAGCGCGGCGGAAAACAGACTGGTGCGCGCGGTGAATGCGTCGGCGCGCAGCCCATGATTGAGCAGCCACTGGCGCGGTCGCGCGTCGCTGTGGGTCGCCAGTTCGAGCCAGATACCGGCAAGGTCGGCCTGCGACCACTGGCTCAATCGCGGCAGCAGCCCTTCGGCAATGGTCCAGTGGCCGAAGCGCAGCGCGTCGAGCAGATGCGCCGGCGAGTCGGCGACCGCGCTGCCCGCACTGTCGGCGACCGAGCTGGGCAGGGCGTAGTCCGGATCGATCAGCGCGACCAGATCCCAGCGTCCGCCGGCAATCGCATGATCCAGCGCGCGGCGGCCGTCGGTGCAGGGGCGCTGGCGGTCGATGCCCAGTGCGAGCAGCGCACGCACCGCGGTTGCATTGGCCTGGCGTGACTGGCACGCAATCGCGAGCGCGCTGCGCCCGAGATGATCGACGCGGTTCGGATCCGGCTTGCGCACGGCGAGCAGTGCGATCACTTCGGCCGCGCCGGCGCGCGCGGCTTCCATCAGTGCCGTCGTGGCGTGGCTGTCGCAAAGGTCGACGCTGGCGCCCGCATCGAGCAGGCAGCGCGCGATCGCCGCATGGCCGCTCAGCGCGGCTGCCATCAGCGCGGTGCGCCCCAGCGGGCCCTGGGCATCGACGCGCGCCTTCTGCTTGAGCAGCAGCTTCACGCCGGTAATGTCGTCGTCCGCGATCGCCGCCGCCGCGCTCAGTGCCGGCTGGGCGTGTTCGACTTCGTTGCGCGCACCGTGCTCCAGCAGGAACCGCAGCAATGTCCAGTTTGCCGCATGGGCTGCCCGCCCCAGCGGCGTCAGGCCGTCGCGATTGACTGCGGCCAGCGGCGCACCGGCATCGATGAGCATGGCTGCGACGATGGGTTCCGCGGCAAGCGCGGCGTAGTGCAGGGCCGTATTGCCCTGGGCGTCGCCGATGGCCGGGTCGGCGCCGTTGGCGAGCAGCGTCAGCACGGCGTCGGGGCGGCCCTGGTAGCTGTCGCGCGTCGCGGCCAGCAGGGGGCTCAGCCCCGCATGCACGCGGTTCACGTCGGCGCGCTTGGCGATGAGCGCGCGCAGCAGGCGCACCTCGGGCAGCGTCGTGGCGAGCATCAGCACACTGCGCTGGTCACGCTCGCCGGCAACCGGCACGGTATTCGGGTCCGCACCGCGTTCCAGCGCGGCCAATGCCAGCTCGACCTGGCCGCAGCGCGTGGCGTGCAGCAGTGCGGCATCGAGTTCGGCCGGCGCAAGACCGCCGGGCAGCTCGCGCGGCAGCGCGCACTCGCCGGTGGCCGGATCCGGACGGGCTGCAGGTGTGTCGGCATAACGCGCCCGGCGCGCGGTCAGCAGCGCGCGCAGGCAGCGGTTGACGATCAGCAACTGCGCGAGCGGCAGCGCTGCGACATAGATCAACAGCACCAGCGTGCGCAGTTCCGTAGGCAGGCCCTGGCCGAGACCGGCGATGCCGACGGCCAGACAGACCATGAGCAGCTGCGCCAGGGCCACGGGCAGCCCGTGGCTGAAGAACAGTTCATGCTCGCCGGTCAGGTGGCGCGCGAAGCTCACGCTGCGCGATACCGCGGTCAATATCCATGAACCTTGCTCGTCATCGGGATAGGCGTCGTCCCAGACCAGGACGAGGCCCAAGGCCGGCCACAGGCGCCAGAGCAGCAGCAGGGCGACGACGACCGCCGCCGACAGGCACATGGTCGCAGGCAGCGAACCGCCCTGCAGCAGCCAGGCCAGCGGCCAACCCAGCAGCAGCATCACGGCGGCGGTATACGTGGCGAGCAATACGAAATGGGCTGCGCCGCGGCGCAGCACGGTACGCGCGAAACTGTCTTCCTGGTCGAAACCCAGGCCGTGGCAGATGGCCGCCAGCGTGAGGGAATTGGCCGCGAGCAGCAGCAGCAGCACGGCCGGATGCACGACGAACGCGACGATCAGTAGACACAGGGCTGCCGGCAGGAAGTAGGGCAGGCTGGCGACGAAGGCGGCGAGGCGCGTCGGCTTGGCTCGGGGCACGCGGAACTTCCGTACAGATCGGGCGGGTGGGGAACAGGCCGGGCGATCCGCTGCCGGGGCGCCCGGGCCGCCGGCGTTTCCGCGCCAACGGCCAAACCCGCGCGAGTATATGCAGTTAATCCGGCGCCCGCGGTAAATGCCGGTTCAGCCTGCCGTGTCACTCATGCTGCGCCGCCGCAGAGCGGCTTCATTGCGTCGTGCCCACTGGCGGTGGCGGCAACTGCAGGTGAAAGCCGGGTCCCTGCAGATTCGCGATGACGGTGTCGACATCCTCGCGCGCAAGCCTGCGTTCCGGCGACAGCGCCAGCTCGATCACGAAGCTCAGCGGTCCCAGCGTGGTGGCCAGTGCCGGCGGCACCAGCTCGAACGCATCGCGCTCGCGCAGATAGACGAACGTATCGGCGCGGCGCAGGCTTTTGTATACAAAGCATTGCATCATTGGCTCTCCCGGAACGATCGCGTCGATGGTAGCGCTTACGGCGTGGGGGTTGCGGGTCTCGTGAAGCGAAGGGTCGATGAGCGTGTAGCGCGCGCCAATGGCGAAGTAGTCTGTGTTTCAGCGCTGCGTGATCGCTGCCTGAAGCTACACCATCCCCACACAGCTCTCCGGCCCGTTGGGCGTTCAGAGTGATCAGAACCTGCGGTTCTGAGCGACCACTCTTCACCCGGCCCGTTGGGCGTTCAGAACGATGAGAACCTGCGGTTCTGAGCCATCGTCCTTCACCCGGCCCGTTGGGCGTTCAGAGTGATCAGAACCTGCGGTTCTGGGCGATCACTCTTCACCCGGCCCGTTGGGCGTTCAGAGTGATCAGAACCTGCGGTTCTGGGCGATCACTCTTCACCCCCCGTGAAGGGGAGGGTTTTCAACACCGCGCGAAAATTTTTGCAAGCCAGCGTTTCGCTGAGCGTTGGCGACAGCAAGCCCTCCCCTTCAGGGGGAGGGTTGGGTGGGGGTGGTGTTTGCGTGAGCCGCAACGCGCGCGCGATTTGCAGCGAGCGCATGCCTCAGCTTAATCCCCGAACTTCGCCGGTGCCGGTGGCGCCTGCAGGCGCGGCTTCGGGTTTGCCGGTAGCTGGCCGAGCAGTACCTCGACCGCCTTCTCGATGCTCGGGTCCTTGCCCGCGGCGATCTGCTCGGGCCGGTCGATGACCTCGATGTCCGGCGTCACGCCTTCGTTCTCAACGGCCCACTGGCCGTCAGTGCCCATGAAGCGGAAGGTTGCCGCCAGCATGCTGCCGCCGTCGGCCAGGCCCGGATTGCCGGAAATGCCGATCAGGCCGCCCCAGGTGCGCGTACCGATCAATTGTCCCAATTTCAATTTCTTGAAATAGTACGGAAATGCATCGCCGCCGGAACTCGACAGGCCGTTGATCAGCATCGCCTTGGGTCCGTCGTGTGACACCAGCGGCGTCGGCGCCGGATCCAGGCCGCGGCGCTTCCAGTAGTTCAGCGGCGTGCGCGCGAGCAGCTCGATCATGCGGTCGGGAATGAAGCCGCCGCCGTTGTAGCGGTCGTCGATGATCAGCGCTTCCTTGTCGTGATACGCGAGCAGGCCGCGGTTGAGTTCGCGGTTGCCTTCGACCGCGGTGTTCGGCACATGGATGTAGCCGACACGGCCGTTGGACAGCTTGTCGACGTAGGCGCGGCGCGCCGCGACCCAGTCGGCGTAGCGCAGGTTGCGTTCGGAGGTCAGCGTGCGCACGCGCACCTCGCGCGCGCCGTCGGCGCTGGGCCGGCGGTTCACGCGGAGGCTGACGACCTGGTCGCCGCGGCCCTGCAGCAGCGCGTAGGGGTTCTTCACGCTGCGCCCGTCAACACCATCGACCGCGATCAGATAGTCGCCTTCCTTGACGTTGACGCCGGTCTCGGTCAGCGGCGAGCGCAGGTCGCGATTCCAGTTCTCGCCGCCGAAGATCTTGGCGAAGCGGAAATAACCGGATGCGTCGGTCGCGAATTCGGCGCCGAGCAGGCCGCCGGCACGACGCTCGACCTTGGGCATGTCGGACGAGGGCTGTACGTAGACATGACCGGCATTGAGCTCGCCGGCGATTTCCTGCAGCAGATAGTCGAGATCGGCGCGGCTGCCCAGGTGCGGTACCCACGCGGCGTAGCGGTCACGTATCGCGTTCCAGCGCTCAATGCCGCCGTGCATGCCGGGGTCGTAGAACCAGTCGCGCAGGATGCGCCAGGCGTCGGTGAACTGCTGCTGCCATTCCACGCGCGGATCGATGTACAGCTCGAGCCTGTCGAGATTCAGCGCGCCGGCGTTGAAGTCCTGGGCGGCATCGGCCTTGACCACGGCGAAGCGTTCGCCCTGCTGGAGCAGCAACATGTCGCCGGCCAGGGACAGGCGGTACTCGGCGATGTTCGCGGCGACGGCCTTGTCCTGGTCCGCGTCGAGCGCGAGGCGGCGCAATTCGAGCGGCTGCTGCTGGCGCGCATTGCCGGACAGGAAGTACACCGCGTCGCCGGAGGCCTGCAGGCTACGGTAGTTGCCCGAGCTGACCTTGAGCGCGACCGCGCGTCTGACTATGCCCTCGCGGTCGACGCGGATGTCCTTTGCGGCCGCCGCGGCCGGTGTCTCTTTGGACGGTTTGTCGACGGCCGCTGCGGCTTCCGGCTTCACCTCGTCGCTGGGCAGCGGATAGACCTCCGGGCCGGCGGCGGACAAGGTCAGCGCGTACGGGCGCGTCGCATTCGTATACAGATAGTTCTCTTCGAATGCGCTGAAGGTCAGGTTGTAGTCGCGGTTGGACAGGAAATACAGCCAGCGGCCCTTGGGATCGAAGGCCGGATTGAAGGCGTTGCTCGTTGCCTCGGTCACGGCGTCGGTCTTGCCGTCGCGCAGCGAATACAGCCATACCTGCGACAGTCCGGCCGCGTTGGGCTTGGCGTAGGCCAGCCAGTTCGAGTCGGGCGACCAGGCGTAGTCGTTGAAATCGTCAAACGTGCTCTGATCGACCTCGCGCTGGCTGCCGTTCGCCACGTCGACGATGCGCAGGCGCTGGCGCTTGTCCGCGTAGGCGAGCTTGCCCGAATCCGGCGACCAGACCGGCGGGAAGCGCCAGATGCCGCCGTCGCGCGTGATGCGGCGCGGTTCGCCGCTGCCGTCCTGGTTGCGCACATAGATCTCGTACTCGCCGCTTTCGTCGGACAGATAGGCAATGCGCTTGCCGTCCGGCGACCAGGCCACGCTGATCTCGCGCGCCGCCGGGGTCTTGCTGAGGTTGCGGATCTCGCCATTCTTCGCCGGCACGCTGAACAGCTCGCCGCGCGCGCCGAACACGACGCGCTCGCCGTGCGGCGAGACGTCGAACGACTCGATCTGCGCAGCGACCTTCTTCCATGCCGGCAGCGCCTGCGGCTGGTCACCGGTAACGCGGATGTCGATCTTTGCCGCCTGCGCCGTGGCCGGGTCGAAGCGCCAGATCCAGCCGCCCTGCTCGAATACCAGCGCATCCTTGCCGGCGCTGGGCCAGAGCACGTCGAAATCGTCAAAGCGCGTGAGCTGGCGCGCTTCGCCGCCGCCCGCGGGCAGGGACCAGAGGTTCAGCGTGTAGCCGCGATCGGACACGAAGTAGATGGTGTCGCCGAGCCACATCGGCTGGTGGTCGGTCGCGCGGTTGTCGGTCAGGCGCTTGGAGGTGTCATTGGACAGGTCGTAGGTCCAGACGTCCTGGGCACGACCGCCGCGATAGCGCTTCCAGCTACGGAAATCGCGGTCGATCGGCGTGTAGACGACTGACTTGCCGTCGGGCGAGAACATGCCGCCGCCGCTCTCCGGCATGGCCAGCGGTGTTTCCAGGCCGCCGGCTACCGGCACCTGGTACAGGCGGCCGCTGCGCTCGTCGTAGGGCACGCGGTTCGCGCGCACGAGCACGTTCTTGCCGTCCGGACTGAAATCCAGCACGCGGTAGTCGGTGCCGCCGCGCGGCGGCATGCTGCCGACGTCGGTATACCAGGTCAGCTGGCGCGGCAGTCCGCCTTCGGCCGGGATCATGTAGACCTGGCGCGTGCCGTCGTATTCGGCCGAGAACGCGATCCAGCGGCAGTCCGGCGAGAATTTCGGGTATAGCTCGTTGCCGACATGCGAAGTCAGGCGCTGCGCCGTGCCGCCGGCTGCCGCCACCCGGTAGATGTCGCCAGCCTGGACGAAGGTGACGGCATCGCCGCAGATATCGGGAAAGCGCAGCACGCGGCTGCTTCCCGCTTCGGGCGCGGCGGTTGCGGCGGCGAGCAGGAGGGCGGAAACGAACAGCGACATCGGCGGTTCCTTGCGGGAGTGGGCTCGCGCGATTGTAGAAAAGGTGCGGCCGCCTGCCCTGGGCCAGAAGGGCTAGTGGAGAGGCGGAAGGAGAGAGAAACGAGTGAGCAAAAGTAGTGCGGTGCAGTGCGGTCCGGTGACGCGAGCACGGCCCGCTACGCTTTTACTCGTTTCTCACTCCTTTCCACTGCTTTCCTGTGCTTGCAGCGCTTTCTGCGCCGCGTCGAGAAAAGCCTGCTCCTTGCGCCGGTAGTATTTCGGCGCCGCGCGGGCACGCTTGAGCATGTCCTCGAACACGCGCTGCGCCTCGCCGGTACGCTGCAGCCGCTTGAGCAGCAGGCCATAGCGCAGGCGCGGCTCCTCGCCGGGATAGCTGGACGCGAGCACTTCGTATTCCTCAAGCGCCCGCTGGTGTTCGCCGATTTCCTCCAGGCAGCGTGCGTAGAGGAAATGGCCGTCGTCGGAACGGAAATCCGGGTTGGCCTTGATCAGCGCATCGAGCGTGTCGCGCGCGGCGGCGTACTGCTGCTGACCGGCCTGCGACTGCGCCAGACCGAGCAGGAAGGCCGGGTCGGTCGCGTAGATTCCCTTGAGCACGGACTGGAAGAGCTCTGCCGCACTGGCGTAGTCGCCCAGGCGCAGCGATTCCTCGGCCAGGCGACGGCGGTTGTCTACCGTGTCGGCGACATCGAGCTGCTGCGCGATGTGCCGGCGCTGCCGCTCCGGATCAATCCGGTCGCGTACGTTGCGTACGAGACGGCGGCTGGCCGGGTCGTTGCGCAGGTCGGGCAGCACCTGCGTGAATACATACACGGCGACGCCGAGGTAGGAGCCGATCACGATGACCCACAGCCACCAGTGCGGCCGGCCCGTGCGCACCATGTGTACCAGGCAGAAGAACTGCAGCGATACCGAAACGATCAGGAGGATGGGCATGGGCAGGCAGCGGCGCGGGGGGGCGGCGAATCTTGTCGCCGAGCCCGTGACGGCGCAAGCCGTGGGCGTGTGGACGCAGCAGGCCCGACTTCCCATTGCCTGGGTTCGCCCAACGCTCAGGTAGGTGCGGAAGTCACAGGCGCGGGCGATGCAGCAAAAGCCCTCTCCCCCACGCTCACTTGAGAGTGTGGGGGAGAGGGAGGTTCCGGCAGCGTTTCGGCGGCGGCTGCCGTTTTGCGAAAAAGCTACTTCTTCGACGCGTCCCGCGCCGCCTTGAACTCGCTGTCCGCCGACCATTGCGGCCAGCTCGTCTCGCCGGCCAGCTTGCTGCCGACTTTGTACATGACTTCGAGATCCGCGGTCGCACCGTCCAGCGGCATGCCGTCGCGATACTCGTCGCCGACCTGGTGGTAGCGGTTCTTGCCGTAGTCGTCGAACGCGGCGCGGCCGGCTGCTTCGCCGCCCTCGAACAGGTCGACGCCGCCCTTGGCATACAGCGCCGGCACGCCCTTGCGCGCGAAGTTGAAGTGGTCGGAGCGGAAGAAGAAGCCTTTCTCCGGCGTTTCCTCGGCCGCGATGACGCGGCCCTGGGTCGCGGCGGCGTCCTTGAGGTAGGTGTCGAGTTCTGACTGGCCGAAGCCCATGACGGCGAAGTTGCGCGAGGTCGGTACGAGGTTCAGCGCGTCCATGTTGATGTTGGCGACGGTCTTTTCCATCGGGATGGGCGGATGCGTCGCGTAGTAGCGTGAACCGAGCAGTCCGGATTCTTCGAGCGTCACGGCGACGAACATGACGGAGCGCTGCGGTGGTGGATTCTGCTTGGCGAAGGCCTCGGCGATGACGACAAGGCCGGCAACGCCGGTCGCGTTGTCGACTGCGCCGTTGTAGATCTGGTCGCCGCTGCGCGTCGTGTCCTTGCCCAGATGGTCCCAGTGTGCGCTGTAGACGATGGCTTCGTCGGGCTTGCCGCTGCCCGGCAGCAGCGCGACGACATTGTCGGAAACTCCGCTCTTGATCGTGCTCCTGAGCGTGACCGACAGCTTGGCGCCTAGCGGCTGCGGCTTGAAACCGCGCACATCGGCGCTCTTTCTCAGCGCGCCGAAATCGAGCCCGGCCTTGCCGAACAGACGCTCGGCCGAGGCTTTGGAGATCCAGCCGGCCACGTCCAGGCGCGGTGCCGGGTCTTCGCTCGTGGGCAGGTCGAACTGCGGCCCGCTCCAGCTATTCTCGATCACGCCCCAGCCGTAGCCGGCACCCTCGGTCTCGTGCACGATCAGCGCGGCGGCCGCGCCCTGGCGTGCGGCTTCCTCGAGCTTGTAGGTCCAGCGGCCGTAGTAGGTCATGGCGCGGCCCTTGAACAGCTCGGCGTCGTCATTGCCGAAACCGGGGTCGTTGACGAGCACAACGACAGTCTTGCCTTTCGCGTCCAGGCCGGCGTAGTCGTTCCAGTTTTGCTCGGGCGCGTTGACGCCGTAGCCGACGAAGACGAGTTCGGAGCCCTTCAGCGTCACCTCCGGCTTGGCGGAGAGGTTGCCTACGACCATGTCGGTCTTGTAGGCGAAGGTCTCGTTGCCGCCGCCGACCGCGACGTCGAGCGTGAGATCCGTGTTTTGCAGCGTGGTCTCGACGTATGGCACCGACTGGAACCAGGAGCCGTTGTTGCCGGGCTTGAGGCCGATGCGCTCGAACTGATCCTTGAGATACGCCGTGGTCAGGCGTTCACCGAGCGTGCCGGGCTCGCGGCCTTCGAACTCGTCGGAGGACAGCTTCTTCAGCCGCTCTGCGAAATCGGCGCCGTTGTTGGCGAAGGTCGACTTGTAGGTCGCCGGTGCGGTCGCGACAACGGGCGCGGACGGCGTGGTCGGCGCTGCCGGCGGCGGCCCCGAGCAGGCGGCGAGCGTGAGTGCCGCGCTCGCGATGAGAACTACGTGGCGCATTGAACCTCCGGAAGAACACGCAAAGCGCGAGTGTAGGTGTGCTCACGCATTCGCGGCCAGGCCGGAAGTCATGGCATGCACTACGCATTGCGTTCGACACGGGCTTCGGGCGGGAGCCGCGCGCGGCTCCCGCTACCGGTAGGCTCCACGCTTTGCCTCATGTTATGGCGTTGCGCCACTGAAGGGCTTTGCCGTAGCACCGTCGACCGCGCCGATCCTGGCGCTGGAGCTGACGTACAGTTCGACTTCGCGGCGGAACACCAGGCGTCCCTGAACGACCGCATTCGGGCCGATCACGACACGTGGCAGCTTCTGCTTGCCCCAGGACCAGCCGCTGGGCTTTTCCACGAGCAGGCCGCCGTCGATGCGCGAATCCGCACCGATTTCGATGTCGCCGGCGACGGTCTCGATGTCGCCGCCGATGCGTGCCGCTTCGGTACGGATGCGGCCATTGACGTTGGATACCTTGCCACTGATCTCCGAGCCGCGTTCCAGCGTAATCGCGCCGTTGACCGATTCGGCGTCTCCGTGTATGCGGGCGCGCTGGCCCAGCGAGATCGCGCCGTTGACGGTCTCGGCTGATTTCAGCTCGCTGTCGTCGCCGATCTCGATCGAACCGTTGACCGTATCGGCCGAGTCGGCCTTGGCATGATGGCCGAGGTGGATGGATCCATTGACGGTTTCGAGATCACCGGCGAGCTGACCTTCGTCGATGCGGATTGAACCGTTGACCTTGTCGATGTCCGGTCCGGTACTGCCGGCGTGGGCTGCGGCGGAGAAGATGACGCAGAGGGCGAAAGCGAGCGTACGAGTGACCATGAAACGACTCCTGTGAGAGTGGACCCGGCGGCCGCTACGGCCCCGGCGATGACGGAAGCGTGGCTTCCTGCTGGCAGGAAGCTCTGATGCGGTGTTCCCGCAAAGGGTTGCAGTGCTGGACCGGACCCTGCCATTGGTAATGCCCGGTGAACTCCGGGCTGCGGCGATTCCGCTACCATGCGCGTTCCGCGACTGCAGCCGTTCCCGCCGTGACCGCACCCAAACCCGTCCTGTTGCTGATCCTCGATGGCTGGGGCCATCGCGTCGAAACCGACTACAACGCGATCGCACTCGCGAACTGTCCGAACTGGCGCCGCCTGCTGGCGACCTGCCCGCACGGTCTGGTCGACACGCATGGCCTGCACGTGGGTCTTCCCGACGGCCAGATGGGCAATTCCGAAGTCGGCCACATGAACATCGGTTCGGGCCGCGTGGTCTACCAGGATCTCACCCGTATCGATCATGACATTTCCACGGGTGAATTCTTCAACAATGCCGCATTGTTGCAGGCCTGTGCCGCGGCTCGCGCCGGCAGCGGCACGCTGCAGGTGTTCGGCCTGATCTCGCCGGGCGGCGTGCACAGCCACGAAAACCACATCTTCGCCCTGCTCGACCTGGCCGCGCGCGAAGGCGTGCCGCGCATCGCCGTGCATGCTTTCCTCGACGGGCGCGACATGCCGCCGAAAAGCGCCGAACCGTCGCTGCGTGCGCTCGAAGCGAAATGCGCACACACACCCGGCGCGTTCGTTGCCACGGTTGGCGGGCGCTACTACGCGATGGATCGCGACCATCGCTGGGACCGCGTGGAACTGGCATACGACGCCATCGTCGATGCGAAGGCCGAGTACCACGCCGCCAGCGGCATAGGCGCGCTGGCCTCGGCGTATGCACGCGGCGAAAACGACGAATTCGTCAAGCCGACGGTCATCGGCGCCGGGGCGCCGCTGTGCGACGGCGATGCCGTTGTGTTCATGAATTTTCGCGCCGATCGCGCGCGACAGCTCACCCAGGTCTTCACGGACGCGGCGTTCGACGGCTTCGTGCGCGAGCGTCGCGCCGCGCTCTCGGCCTTCGTCACGCTGACGGAGTACAGCGCGAGCCTCGCCGTCAGTGCCGTCGCCTACCGGCCGCAGTCGATGGCCAATACGCTGGGCGAGTACCTGGCCGCACTCGGCCGTACGCAGCTTCGCATCGCCGAGACGGAAAAGTACGCGCATGTGACGTTCTTCTTTTCCGGCGGACGCGAAATGCCGTATGCCGGCGAGGAGCGCCTGCTGATTCCGAGCGCCAAGGTCGCCACGTATGACCTGCAGCCGGAGATGAGCTGCCCCGAACTCACCGACCGGCTTGTCGATGCGATTGCCTCGCAGCGCTTCGACTTCATCGCCTGCAACATCGCCAACCCCGACATGGTCGGGCACACCGGTGTGCTGTCGGCGGCGATTGCCGCGGTCGAAGCGGTCGATGTCGCGCTGGGCCGCATCGAGGCCGCGATCCGCGCCGTCGGCGGCGCGGTCCTGATCACGGCCGATCATGGCAATCTCGAGCAGATGATCGACGAAAACGGCCAGCCGCATACGCAGCATACGATCGGCCCGGTGCCGCTGGTCTACGTCGGGCCGGGCCATCCGCGTATCGAGTCGGGCGCCCTGCGCGATCTTGCGCCGACGGCGCTGGCGCTGATGGGATTGCCCGCGCCGGCGGAAATGACCGGGCGTTCGCTGCTGACGTTCGACGTCTGAGATTGTCCTCGTGCCTACGCCTGACGGGTGCAGCGCGGTCGCCGGGTGCCTGGTGAGCGGCGCATCAGGCCGCTGTTCGTCTCGGCGACGGCTTTTCCTTATGGCGCGGCGCGCAGCCCGGCAGGCCCTGGTCGTTGCGGTCTGCGCCGTGTTTGTGTGTTGCTTCGACGCGGTGGCGCAGGAAACCGCAGTGCCCGCTGCGCAGGCCCAACCGGCCGGACCGGGTGCCGAGGAGCGCGAGGCGCAACAGAGACTGCAGGCCACGCGCGACGAAATCCGCAAGCTCGCCGAGCAGCGCAAGGCCACCGAAGCGGAAAAAGGCGGCGTCGCGGTCGAGCTGCGCGAACGCGAGACGCGCATCGCCTCGATCGCGCGCGAGCTGCGCCAGCTCGATGAGAAGCTGGCCGAGCAGCAGCAGGCGCTGGATCAGCTGCAGCAGGCGCGCAGATCACTCGAGCAGAAGCTCGCGACGCAGCGCGATGCGCTCGCCGCACTGCTGCGCTCGGCGTATGCGCTGGGCCGGCACGAGGAACTCAAGCTGATCCTGCAGCAGAACGAGGTCGCCACGACCTCGCGCGTGCTGGCCTACCACCGCTATTTCCAACGTGCGCGCATGGGCCGCATCGGTGAACTGCTGACCGACCTTGCGGATCTCGCGCGCGTACAGCAGGCGATCGAGGAGCAGGTCGCGCAGATCGGCACGACGCGTGTCGAGCGCAACGGCGAAAGCGCGCAGCTGGATGTGGAGCGTGTCGAGCGCAAGGCCATGCTCGAAGCGCTGGATCTGAGCCTGCGCGACCAGGCCGCGCGCCTGGCTGCGCTCGGCAAAGACGAGGCCGCGCTGCTGGAACTGCTGGAGCGCCTGCGCGACGTGTTCGCCGACATCCCCAAGGAACTCAAGGCGGCCGAGCCCTTCGCCGACCGCCGCGGCCGGCTGCCGTGGCCGCTGGTCGGCAAGGTCGCGGTCGGCTTCGGCTCCAGCGACGACTCGGGTCGCGCGATTTCCGGCATCGTCGTCGCTGCCGACGACGGTGCTGAAGTGCGCGCGGTCTCGCACGGCCGCGTCGCCTATGCGGATTGGCTCAAGGGCTATGGGCTCATCCTGATCCTTGACCACGGCGACGGCTACATGAGCCTTTACGGCTACAACGAATCCTTGCTCAAGGATGTCGGGGACTGGGTCGACGCCGGCGAGGCCATCGCCACCGCCGGCTCCAGCGGCGGACGCAAGAGTGCCGGCCTCTACTTCGAGCTGCGCGCGCGCGGCAAGCCGCTGGATCCGCGTGGCTGGCTCAAGCCCGCGTCCTGACGCGCGGGTTCGGTCCGGCCTTGATAGTCGCGCACACGGCGGCACTTCTGTTTACGACGCCGGTCAGACCGTATCGATCAACGTATTGCTGTCGCCGCTGTATAGTCTTTGCACGTTTGCTGGAGCCTCGCCCATGCCGTCGCGTTCGCTGCTGTTCCTCGCCCTTTCCACTTTCGCGCTCGCATCCCAGGCCGATGCGCCGGCTACCCCGGAAACGCCGGAGGCCGCCGCTGCCAAGGCCGGCGTGAGCATCGAGGACGTGCGCACCTTCACCGCCGTCTACAACCTTGTGAAGCAGGCGTATGTCGAGGACGTCGGCGACAAGCGGCTCATGGAAGCGGCGATCAAGGGCCTGCTCTCGGGTCTGGATCCGCACAGCGAATATCTCGATTCACGCCAGCTCACCGATCTGACCGAGGGTACGAGCGGCGCCTACGACGGCCTCGGCCTGGAAGTGCTCACGATCGACGGCGTGCTGCGCGTGATCGCGCCGATCGACGATACGCCGGCCGAGCGCGGCGGCATCAAGTCGGGCGACATCATCACGCGCATCGACGCCAAGCCGGTATCCTCGGAGAACGTCAACGAATCGGTGGAACTGCTGCGCGGCAATCCTGGCAGTAGCGTGGTGCTGACCGTGCTGCACGAAGGCGAGTCAGTGCCGGTCGACATCACCCTCAAGCGCGAGAAGATCAAAGTCGCCAGCGTGCGGGCACGCTGGCTGGAACCGGGCTACGCCTACGTGCGCGTGAGCCAGTTCCAGGAGGAAACCGGTGCCGAGCTCAAGCGCAAGTTCGCCAAGCTCAGGGGCAAGGACCTGCCGATCCGCGGCGTCGTGCTTGACCTGCGCAGCAATCCGGGCGGCCTGCTCACCGCGGCGGTCGAGGTCAGTGATGTCTTCCTCGATAGCGGTGTCATCGTGTCTACTCGCGGACGTCTCGACGATATCGATCTGAGCTTCAGCGCCACTGCCGGCGATCTCGCCGCGGCGGCGCCGCTCGTGATCCTCGTCGACCGCGGCACGGCCTCGGCGGCCGAGATCGTCGCCGGCGCACTCAAGGACAATCATCGCGGCCTGATCCTGGGCCAGAAGACCTTCGGCAAGGGCTCGGTGCAGACCGTGCTGCCGCTCGAAGACGGCCATGCGGTCAAGCTGACTACGGCGCGCTATTACACGCCCAGTGGTGTCTCCATCCAGGCCACCGGCATCGTGCCGGACATCGAGCTGCGTGATCTCAAGCTCGCCGTGCGCGATGCGCCGCCGTCGTTGATCACGAGCGAGCGCGACCTGCCCAACCACCTCAAGGGCGAGGAAGAAAAGCCGGAAGCGGCTGCGGCGAACACCGAAGCGCCGCCGCTCGACGACTACGCGCTCAACGAAGCCATGCATGTGCTCAAGGCCATGGCGCTGCGCAAGCCCGCGACTGGCGCGCCGGCCAAGGGCTGAGTCGCCGGATCTCAGGTCTGGCGGCTTGCCTACTGGCGCAGGCGCCGGGCGATCGCCGGGCGCGAGATCAGCGCCATCGCGGCGCCGACAAGGAAGCCGGCGATGTGTGTCCACCAGACCACGGCGCCGAAGGTCGGGCCGACGTAGGTGAACAGCAATTGCAGCAATACCCAGAAGCCGATCAGCACCGGCGCGGGTACCTTCACGAACTCGAGGAACAGGCCGAGCGGCAGCACCAGGCCCAGGCGCGAGCGCGGAAACAGCGCGAGGTAGGCGCCGACCACGGCCGACACGGCGCCGCTGGAGCCGACGATGGGTGTAACCGCGCTGGACAGCGTGAGGGCGCCGACGAGATTCGCGATCGCGCCGCCCAGCAGGTACAGCGTCAGGAACCTGCGTGAACCGAGCAGGCGTTCCGCCGCAAGGCCGAAGATCATGAGGAACAGCAGATTGCCGGTCAGGTGCAGCCAGTTTGCGTGCACGAACAGCGCGCTGAACAGGCGCAGGCCGCGCAGCTCGATCAGTTGGCGGATCAGCGGCGCG
>JAAFHE010000150.1 GCA_013298265.1 Lysobacterales bacterium
TGAACGCGCCGTTCGCACGATTGCCGAGCTGCGCGGTGTTATTGCTGCCGGTCTCGCCAGCGCCGTGCAGGAACAGCAGCAGCGGACAGCGCCGGTTCGCGCAGGCCGCCGGCACCTGGATGCGATACGGCAGCGCGAATCCGTTGCCGCCGTCGACCGTGACCGTGCGGTAGACGAAATCGTTCGCTGTAAGCGCCCAGGCCGGCGCCGCGGCGAACAGACTCAGGGCGATCAATGCAATGCGCATGCTTGATACTCAGACTGTGAGTTTGCTCGCAGCCATGCTAGCGATGCGCGCGTTCAGGGTTGTGACGAACCTCGCGAAGCCAGCACAACTCTCTTGTCGCGCTGCAGCCTCGCCGCAACAACGGCGTGGCATACACTTAGCTCTTCATTTTATATTTGTAACCACTGACACTTATCCACCAACGCCGAGAGGGGCGCCCATGAACAGCCAGCCGAAGCGACCGAACATCCTCGTCATTCTTGTCGACCAGCTGCGTTTCCCGCGCTTCGCCTACGGCCCCGACGGCGGCCTGGCGCCGGCGCTGAAGAACATCATCGGCTTCCAGGGCGGCGAGGCGGAACTCAATCCCTACAGCCAGTATTTCCCCGGCCTGTGCGCGCTGCGCCGCAATGCCGTCGTGCTGCGCAAGCACACGATCGCCTCGTCGGCCTGCATCCCGAGCCGGGCCGCATTGATGACGGGCCAGTACGGCACACGCACCGGCGTGACCCAGACCGACGGCCTGTTCAAGAACGGCGACGCGGAGAGCTTTCCCTGGCTCGCCGCCGACGGCATCCCGACCCTCGGCCACTGGTTTCGCGGCGCCGGCTACCGCACCCACTATTTCGGCAAGTGGCACGTCAGCAACCCGCTCGACCACAGCCTTGACGCGTATGGCTTCGACGACTGGGAACTGTCCTGGCCCGAGCCGCACGGATCCAGCATCAACAACCTCGGTGCGTATCGCGATATCGGCTTCGCCGACCTGGTCTGCGGCTTCCTGCGCGGGCAGGCGCTGGGGCTGAACTACAACCGCAAGCTCGCCCAGCAGCTGCAGAGCGTGCCGCTCGCGCCGTCGCCAGAACCCGAGCAGAAACCCTGGCTCGCGGTCGCCTCGTTCGCGAATCCGCACGACATCGCGACCTATCCGGCATTGCCGCGCGGCCTTGATCCCACCGCACCGAAACTCGGCCCGCTGACCGTGCCCGCCGCCGGCACGCTGGCCAACCCGCCGACCGCAGGCACCTTGCAGTTCGATCTGAATCCGCACGGCTTTCCGCAGGACAACGCCAGGATCGCGCCGACGACGAACGAGAACCTGCGCGACAACAAGCCCCACTGCCAGTACGACTACTCCTACAAGATGGGCCTGGCGCTGGCGAGCAAGACAGGCCTCAGTGCGAAGGAACAGGCCGGCCTCGATCCGGTCAGCGCGGCGCTGCTGTCAGCCATTCCGTTCCAGCTCACCGCAGACCCTGAAGACGGCGCCACCAAGTTCCTGCAGTACTACGCCTGGCTGCAGCATCTCGTCGATGGACACATCCACCGCGTGCTGACCACGCTCGACGAGTCCGGCCTGCGCAACGACACCATCGTCGTGTTCATGGCCGACCACGGCGAGTACGGCGCGGCGCATTCGTTCCTCATGGAGAAATGGCATACGGCTTACCAGGAAGCGCTGCACGTCCCCGTCGTGGTGCAGTCCGCGCGCTTCAACGACAGCGACGAGCTGCGCCAGATCGACGCGCTGACCAGCCACGTCGACATCGTGCCGACGCTGCTTGGCCTGGCCGATATCGGCGAACACGAGATCGAGCGCATCGCCGCGCAATTGCGCGAGCAGCGCCCAGTGCCACCGTTCGTGGGCGCCAACCTGGCGCCCCTGGTACGCGGCGAAACCGACGTCGTCACCGAACCCGATGGCACGCCGCGCGAAGGCGTGCTGTTCGCGACCGACGACGAGATCACCCAGCCGCTGAGCGGCACCGGTGATCCGCACCAGATCCACAACGATCGCGAGTACGCGGTGTTCCTGGAACTCGTCGACGCCGTGCGCACCGGCGACAGCCGCGTACCGCACAGCGGGCCGGTCAGCGATCTCATGCCCGGCCCGGTGCGCCAGCCCAACCATGTGCGCTGCGTGCGCTCGGGCGAGTGGAAACTCGCACGCTATTTCGACCCGAGCGGCGCGCACACCGACCAGTGGGAGCTGTACGACCTCGACGGCGACGGCTGCGAAGCCGTCAACCTGCTCGTCACCGACGCGCCCTTCCCGACCCCAATCGCCAATCCGCCGGCGCCGCATACCGATGCGGAAATTCGCCGCGTAGCCGAACGGCTGCACAGATTGCTTGATCGCTACGAGGCCGAGAAGCTGTCGTGGCCGCAGCGCTAGTCTCATTTGCGGCATGAGAGGGCGAGCACGGATTCGCACCAGCGGCGCGCCTGAACGGCGGTAACACCATCGCCATCCAGACATCCCGCTTCAAGGAGTGGACTGGATGGCGATGCAACGTCTGCGCAGCGCGGCGAGATGGCCGCCGCCGCTACAGCGCCCATGAACACAGGCCTCACGGGTTCGGCACCGGCGCCACCGCGGCCACCGTAGAAGGGCGTGCAAGAAATCCGGGCGTTTCTGGGACACGCACTGAGCTTCTCCTGGCTGCACTGACCATCACGGCCTACCTGCTGCCAGGAGCAACGCCATCGACCGAACCACCGCGCTGAGGCATGCATGCCGCCGCTGTGTGCGCGCTGAATTGCCGATAGATCGCGACCGGGATGCGTGCATGCCGCCGCCTACAATCGCGCTCCTGCTTCCCTGCGGCCAGGTTCTGAATGTTCCACACGCTACGCTTCATTCCTGTCGCGTTCGGCGCGCTGCTCGCCGCCTGTTCCGCATCGCCACCGCCGCCACACGAGTCCGTCACGCCATCGCATGCGGCGGCGAAAGCGGTCACCGCAGCGCCGGCACCGGACGGCACCGACAATCCCGGCGAAGACGCCAACGACGGCAGCTTTCCGCCATACGCCCTGAGCAACACCGAGATGCGCGAGATCCGCTCCGACCGACTGGGCCGTCGCTATCCGCTGCTCATCAGCCTGCCGCGCGACTACGCCACCTCAGGCAGCAAGCGCTATCCCGTGCTGTTCATCACCGACGTGAACTACGCGTTCCCGCTGGTGCGCAGCATCGGCGCGATGGTCGGCGACAAGGGCGCCGGGCTCGAAGACTTCCTGCTCGTCGGCCTGGGCTACGCCGACGGCGATAGTCCGCCCTATTCCCGCCGCCGCGACTACACGCCGACGCGCAACGGTCCGCGCGACGCCGTGCCCGACGAATCCGGCCGGCCGCCGCTGCACGGCGAGGCCGAGGCCTACCGGCGCTTCGTCGCCGAGGAAGTGTTTCCGTTCATCGAGGCAAACTATCGCGCCGACAGCGCTCGCCGCATCTTCGCCGGCCATTCCTACGGCGCGCTGTTCGGTGCCCATGTGCTGCTGACCGAACCGGCCATGTTCGAGCGCTATGTTCTCAGCAGCCCCTCACTGTGGTTCGACCAGCGCGTGATGTTCGAGCGCGAGCGCCGCTATGCCGCAACGCATGCCGATCTGCCGGCCAAGGTATTCCTCAGCATCGGCAGCTATGAAACGGTCGCGCCGAAATCCGGCGACCCGCGCTACAACCGGACCCGGGACATGATCGCGGACCTGCGTGCGTTCGAGGCGCAACTCAGGGCGCGGCGCTATCCCGGCCTGCAGATCGAGTCGATCGTCGTACCCGGCGAAGACCACCTGAGCGCCTATCCGGCAGCCATCACGCGCGGGCTGCGCTGGGCGCTGCCCGCGCCGCGCTGATGCAGCGATCAGTAGTCACAAAGCTGAACCGGCGCGCGTGTACGTCCACGCGTCCAGCCGGCGTTGGCTACTGTGCGCGCTGTGCTGATCCGCAGCGCTTCGAAACTGCGCTAGTGAACCTCTGAGCAAGGAAGAACGAATCTCGGCTTTTGAGTCTGGATAGGTAAAGAGTGATCGCTCAGAACCTCTGGTTCTGATTACTCTGGACGCACAGCGGGCCGGCCGACCAAAGGCCGGCAACGCAGACGTTTGGAGGGGACGAAGAGTAACGCTCGGAACCGCAGGTTCCGATCGCTCTGAACGACCGACGGGCCGGGGTGTGGATCTGGCGTGAGCACACGTGCAGCACTCCGGCAGTTTGTTCATAACTTCCCTGGTGTACGCAGGGATCTGGCGGGACCTTCCGGGCCGTCTGCTGGCCAGCCAGGTTCCGCATCGACCGGGAGAAAACCATGACTAGTCTGAATTTTCAGCGGCGCGCCGTTGCCGCCGCCCTGACCCTCGCACTGAGCCTCGGCACGGTTGCCGCCTTCGCGGCCGGTACGAATCCCGCCCCAGGCGGCCTACAGCTCGCCCCCGGCATCAGCGCACCGGCCTACCAGCTGCGCGTCACCGGCCCTGCCGGCTTCCTGTTTGAACGCACGTTCGCCAACAGCCAGTCCGTCGGTGTCGACGCGCCGGCCGGCGGCTGGATCGACGGCGACTATCGCTACGAGATCGTCGGCGTGCAGACCTCGACGCGCCGCCGCGGCGACGACGAGGCTACCGGCGCACGCACTGCCCAGCTCAGCGAAAGTGGCAGCTTCGCCGTACGCGGCGGCGTGGTGCAGGTGGCCGATGGTGTATTCGCCGCGCGCCAGGACAACGGCCAGAACGCGTCGCCGGTGCCGAACGACCAGGTCATTGCCGACGACCTCATCGTGCAGGGCAGCACCTGCGTTGGCCTGGACTGCGTCAACAACGAGAGCTTCGGCTTCGACACGATCCGCCTCAAGGAAAACAACACGCGCATCAAGTTCGACGACACCTCGACCGGTGCGTTCCCCGCGACCGACTGGCAGCTGACCGCGAATGACAGCGCCTCCGGCGGCGCGAACAAGTTCTCGATCGAGGACGTCACGTCGGCGACCATTCCCTTCACCGTGACAGGCGGCTCGCCGAGCAATTCCATCTTCGTCGACAGTACCGGCCGCGTCGGTTTCCGCACGGCGACGCCAGTGCTGGACCTGCATATTTCCGACACCGACACGCCCGCATTGCGCATGGAACAGACCGCCGCCGGCGGCTTCACCGCGCAGACCTGGGACGTGGCCGGCAACGAAGCGAACTTCTTTGTACGCGACGTCACCGGCGGCAGCCGCCTGCCGTTCCGCATCCGTCCGGGCGCGCCGACCAGCTCGATCGACATCAACGCCAGCGGCAGTGTCGGCGTCGGCACGGCTTCGCCGTCGGTCCGGCTCCACGTCTCCGGCAGCGACGGCGCGACCACCCAGGTGCTGGTGCAGGAGAACAACGCGACCGCCGGGGCACGCGACCTGCTGCGTCTGGAAAACAAAGGTCCGACGCGGCTGCGCCTGAAGAACACCAACACCGGCAACGAGTGGAGTCTCAACGCGCACGATGCGGATTTCCGCATGACGCCGGCGGGCTCGCCCACGGTCGCGATGACGATTTTCCCGACCGGCAACGTGACCATCGCCGGCACGCTGACGCAGAACTCCGATCGCAACAGCAAGGAAAATTTCCGCAGCCTCGACCACAAGGCGCTGCTGCAGAAGATCGCCTCGCTCGACATCACCGAGTGGAACTTCAAGTACGAAAATGACGCCATACGCCACATCGGCCCGATGGCGCAGGACTTCCACACGATCTTCGGCCTGGGCGAACGCGCCGATGGCATTGCCCCGCTCGACACCTCGGGGGTCGCGCTGGCCGCCGTGCAGGGCCTGCAGAAAGAACTCGCCGACCGCGACCGCCGCATCAGCGAACTCGAATCGCGGCTGGAACGCCTCGACGCGCTGACCCAGAAACTCGCGCGCAACCAGGACGCGCAGGCGCAGGCGATCCCCGCCTCGCTGGCCGGCCACTGCGATGCCGAGCCGGTCAACACCGGCCTGTAAGAGTTGATTCAATGGCGTTATCGAACCGCCCCTCGTGGGCGGTTCTTTTTTCCGCAGCCGCAGATAGCTCACGGCCGTGCCGCGCGGCAGCCGGCGCTGCCACTGCCGACTCAGAACACCACGACATCCGTATCGCTGAAATGCTGCGTCGTGAGCAGCACGTCGAACGCGATGGGCTCACCGGCCGCACAGTCCGCGCAGGCATAGACGCGCGTCACCGCGTCCGCGGCGATCAGCCGCACGCGGCGATCGTCGCCGGCGAACTCAACCTGCGGTGCGCCGACAAAAAAAGCCATGTCGGAAATCGCCAGATGCGCGCCCGGATCCAGCGTGACGCGGAAGCGCCGCTGTTCCAGCGCGTTGACGCGCGGCACATGCACCGGATACAGCGGCACGGCGGGCATCCCGAATGCGTCGCCCCCCAGCACGGCGCGCACCGGAAACAGGGCCAGCGCGCCAACGCGTCGCGACGGCGCGAGTCCCACCTCTTTTGCCACTGCGCGCGACAGTCCGATCCAATGCGTGCGATGCGCATCGTCGCCGCCGACCTGGACATCGCTGCGCGCGCAGGCCAGGCGCATTTCCATCGCGTAGTCGTACAGCAGGTGGCGAGCGTAGGCGCCATGTACGCTCGGCGCGCGCTGGCCGCACAGGAACGCGCCGCTGTCGCTCATCGCATAGGCCGGCAGCAGCAGCAGGCGCGCGGGCTCGGTGGCGGGCTGAGTCACGTTGAACAGCGCCTGGAAGTTGAACGGCCAGTTGCCCGAGACCACGAAGCGCGCCGCCGCGACGCCGCAGAGCAGATTCAATCCCAGCGCGAGCACGATCGCGACGCCATGCAACCCGCGCACGAGTACGACCTCGCGCCACTGCGCGAGTCCCACCGCGACGGCACCCAGCACGACCACGCGCAGCGGCGTCGTCATGTAGTACGTCGTCGTATACCGGATCAGCGCCGTCGTCAGCGCGAGCGCGGCAATCGCCGCCACGGCAATCCACAACAGCCGGCGCTGCGCCGGATCGCGCCACACCAGCAGCCAGCCCGCGGCGCCGCCGAGCAGGACTGCCGCCAGCAGCGTCATGACGGCCAGCACCGCAGCATCCGGCCAGGCGAGCAGGGTCTGCAGCCAGTAGTGCGCACCGCCGAGCGTGGCCTGGTACAGCAGCGGCACGGCGCTGAGGATGCTGCCGGTGCTCTGCCCGTCCAGCAGATAGGTGCCGCCGGCGCGGAAGTCCGCGAAATCGTTATGCAGACTCCAGAGCAGATACGGCAGCAGCGGCAGCAGACCCACGGCCAGTGCCGCCAGCCATGCGCGCGGCGAGCATTGCCGCGTCCAGGCCGAGTGCACGAACACACCAAGGCCTATCCAGGCCAGGCCTATGCTGCTTGGGTGCGCATGCAGCGCCAGCACGAAGCTCAGGCTCATGCCGATCAACCAGCGCGTGCGCCGCTGCTGCACGAAACGGGTCGCGCAGAGCAGGAACGCGAGCACCAGCGGCGCCGTCAGCACATAGTGCTGCGGCAGCATCCATTCGAAATTCGACCAGGCCGGCAGCGCGAGCAGCGCGGCCCAGAGCAGGCCGGCACGTTCACCGTGCAGCGCCCCGCCAAGCCGCCAGGCCAGGATGACCTGGCTCGCCGACAACACGCCGAGCAGCGCGACGACACCGAACCAGCTACGCCCCAGCGCGAGCAGCGCGGCGAGCAGCCAGTACCAGACCGGCCCGAGATGGAGCGTGCCGGCCAGCACCGGCCCGGCCAGCGGCACTTCCTCGCCATGCAGGAAACGCCAGGCCACGAACAGGTCGCGAGCGAAATCCAGATGCGTCGCCGCGTACGGCACGCGCAGCAGATGCAGCAGCACCAGCACTGCCAG
>JAAFHE010000151.1:0-853 GCA_013298265.1 Lysobacterales bacterium
CTGGAGATCGTTCAGGTCGGGACGCAGTCCGTAGGCATGAACGATCTCCAGCTGCGCGAATCGCTCGAGGTCGGTCTTGATCTCCACGCCCGCCACCGCATGAATCGCAATATCCATCGGGTCGGTGGGCCGCTGGGGACAGGCGAACAATGCGGCTTGCAGGATCTTGTGCGCTGTTTCCGGAATCGGCGCGCCGGCGTCGGGGCGCCAGTCAGCGTCCTCGTTGAAAACGCCGGTAACTGTCATGCGGTTTTCGGTCAGCGTGCCGGTCTTGTCCGTGCAGAGCACCGTGGTCGAGCCCAATGTCTCGATGGCAGCCGCGCGCCGGGTGAGCACCCGGGCGCGGGAAATGCGCCATGCGCCCATTGCCATGAACACCGCCATGACCAGCGGAAACTCTTCGGGGAGCAGCGACATCCCGATCGCGATTCCGCCCAGCATGGCCTCGAGCCACGAACCGCGAAGCAGACCATAGAGCAGGACCACCAGGCCGCCGGCGATCGCGCCGACGATCGCGAAGTCGCGCACCAGCCAGCGCATCTGCCGCTGCAGGTGGGGTTGCTCGGTTTCGATGGTCTGCAATGCGCGGCCAATTTTTCCCATCTCGCTGCGCAATCCGGTCGCGTGGACGCGCGCCTGGCCCGTGCCGCGAACAACCAGCGTTCCGGCGAACAGGTAGGGCAGATCTTCGCCGCCGGGCCCAGGTATTGCCGCGCCGGCCGCGCCGGCCGCGCCGGCCGCGGTCTGCGCGGACGCCTGCGGTGCGCGCTTGCGAACTGGAATCGACTCGCCGGTGAGCAGCGATTCGTCCAGCAGCAAGTCGTTCGCCGACAGAAGCGTCGCATCCGCAGCA
>JAAFHE010000151.1:863-7806 GCA_013298265.1 Lysobacterales bacterium
CGCCTGGCCCGTGCCGCGAACGACCAGCGTTCCAGCAAACAGGTAGGGCAGATCCTCGCCACCGGGCCCAGGTATTGCCGCGCCGGCCGCGATCTGCGCAGACGCCTGCGATGCCCGCTTGCGAACCGGAATCGACTCGCCGGTGAGCAGCGACTCGTCCAGCAGCAAGTCGTTCGCCGACAGTAGCGTGGCATCCGCAGCAACGCGGTCGCCTTCGCCAATCACAACCAGGTCCCCGGAAACCACGTCCCGTCCCGCGATGTGCACTCTCTCGCCGTCGCGGACAACCAACGCCCGCGGGCTGGCGAGATTGCGTAAGGCCTCAAGTACGCGTTCGCTACGCGATTCCTGGATGATGGTGATGCCGACCGACAGACAGGCGAATGCGAGCAGCAACAAGGCTTCGACATGGTCGCCGAGCAGCAGGTAGACGACACCACCGCCGATCAGCAGCGCGAACATCGGCTGTCGCACGACCTCCAGCACGATGCGCAGCACGCCTCGACGCGCGGTCGCGGGCAGTTCGTTGTAGCCGTCCGCTTGCAGACGCTCTGCCGCCTGCGCCGACGTGAGGCCGACGTCGTTCGGTAACGGCTTGGCAGGCATGTTCATCAACAGGCTTTCCGGAAGCCCTGCTGCGCACCGCCGATACCGACACGGGAGCCATGCGCATGCGCCTCGTTCACGTGCTTGCCGGCGCGCGCCGACGAGGGCGCGTGCCGGATGTCTCCACCTTCGTTTTCCCAGCGCTGGATGGCTGACTTTCTTTCCCTGTCGCTCGCGCTGATGGCGTCACCATCGGGTACGTCTGGCGCGATCCCCGGCGGCGAATTCCACAAAGTGATAATTGCGACTTCCGGCTGGCCGGGCGCCAGCGCGAGAATGCAAATCGACGCGGTGTCGAGCACGAAGTGCCGAGCCTGGATCATCGGCATTCCCAACCAGCGCATGGCAAGAGCACGGCCGAACTGTGCGTGCGAGAAAACGGCGATGTTGCCGCGAAGCAGGCGAAGACCGCAGATAACGCGGTCGGCGCGATCGCAGACCTGCTGCACCGACTCACCGCCAGGGCAACCGTCGCGGAAGGTGCTCCAGCCCGGATGCTCCCGATGTAGGTCGGCGGAGTAACGGCCTTCGTAGTTGCCGTA
Source organism: Lysobacterales bacterium (assembly GCA_013298265.1). GTDB lineage: Bacteria > Pseudomonadota > Gammaproteobacteria > Xanthomonadales > Rhodanobacteraceae > Tahibacter. Next base: position 2,012 of record JAAFHE010000151.1, read on the forward strand.
GTCCCACTCCACCAGATCGTGATCGACCTCGACGTCGGCACCGAAGCCGGCAAGCTCGCAGGTGTGCCGCGCGCGCTGCAGCGGGCTGACGAGCACCTGCGAAAACACCGTGCCGCACAGCCGTGCGGCCAGCGTTCTTGATTCGCGCTCGCCGGCACCCGTAAGCCCGATGTCGGTAAGGCCGGTGCAGCGCCCCGACAGCGACCATTCGGTCTGGCCGTGGCGGATCAGATAGATCCGCAACGGTGGACGCAGGTCATCGCTCATCCGGCACTCCTTTTCCAGCTCGCCGGTGCGCCGGCTGGCCCGCTCCGCGGCGCACGCAGCGGCGTCATGGCGTGTGCCCCCAACGCCAGTTCCGGATCTCGGGCATGTCCTGACCGTGCCGGTTGATGTACAGCCGGTGCTCGATCAGCTTGGCTTCGAGCCGCAGCCTGAGTTGCAAGCCCTCGTCACCGGTTTTCGGCACGCGATGGATGGCGTCGATCGCGAGATGGAAGCGGTCCATGTCATTGAGCACGGTCATGTCGAAGGGCGTGGTGATCGTGCCCTCTTCCTTGTAGCCGTGAACGTGGATGTTGCGGTGGTTGGTGCGGCGGTACGTCAGCTTATGAATCAGCGACGGATACGCGTGGAACGCGAAGATCACCGGCTTGTCCCGCGTGAACAGCGCATCGAAATGCGCATCGCTGAGTCCATGCGGATGCTCGCCGGCCGGCTGCAGGCGCATCAGGTCGACGACGTTGACCACGCGGATCTTCAGCGCCGGCAGGTGTTCGCGCAGGATCGACACCGCGGCCAGCGTTTCCAGCGTCGGCACGTCGCCACAGCAGGCCATGACGACGTCCGGCTCGGAGCCGGCATCGCTGCTCGCCCAGGACCAGATGCCGATGCCTGCGGCACAGTGTTCGACCGCCGCCTGCATATCCAGCCATTGCGGTGCCGGATGCTTGCCGGCAATGACGACGTTGACGTAGTGGCGGCTGCGCAGGCAGTGGTCCATCACCGACAACAGGCAGTTCGCATCGGGCGGCAGATAGACACGCACCACGCCGGCCTTCTTGTTGCTCACGTGGTCGATGAAGCCGGGGTCCTGGTGCGAGAAGCCGTTGTGGTCCTGGCGCCAGACGTGGGAGGCGAGCAGATAATTCAGCGACGCCAGCGGACGTCGCCACGGCAACTGGGCGCTGACCTTCAGCCACTTCGCGTGCTGGTTGAACATCGAATCCACGATGTGGATGAAGGCCTCGTAGCAGTTGAACAAGCCATGCCGCCCGGTCAGGAGATAGCCTTCGAGCCAGCCCTGGCATTGGTGTTCGCTCAGCATCGAATCGACCACGCCGCCGCTGGGTGCAAGGAATTCGTCGTCCGGGAGGATCGCCGCGTCCCACTGCCGGTTCGTCGCCTCGAACAGCGCCGCCAACCCGTTGGAGGCGGTCTCGTCCGGGCCGAACACGCGGAAGTTCCGCGGCGTCTCGTTGCGCTTGGCCACATCGCGCAGGAACGTACCCAGCACCCGCGTATCACCGATGCCCGGGGTACCGGGCGCAGGAACCGCTGCGGCGTAGGCGCGGAAATCCGGCAACTGCAGGTCACGCAGCAGTGCACCGCCGTTGGCATGGGGGTTGGCACCCATGCGCCTTTCGCCGTGAGGCGCCAGTTCGGCGAGTTCGGCATTCAGGCGACCACGCTCGTCGAACAGTTCTTCCGGCCGGTAGCTCTTCAGCCAGTCTTCCAGCAGTTTCAGGTGCGCCGGCTGTGCAGAAGGAGCCGAGATAGGCACCTGGTGTGCCCGGGAGGTACCTTCGATCGACTTGCCGTCGACAACTTTGGGCCCGGTCCAGCCCTTCGGCGACGACAGCACGATCATCGGCCAGCGCGGTCGCGTACGCTCCCCGTCGACACGCGCCCGATGCTGGATGGCCTTGATCTGCAAGATCGCGCTGTCGAGCGCCGTGGCCATCGCTTCGTGCATGAGCGCAGGATCGGAACCTTCGACGAACAGCGGCATCCAGCCATAACCGAGGAATAGCTGCTCCAGTTCCTCGTGGGTGATGCGCGCCAGCACGCTGGGGTTGGCGATCTTGTAACCGTTGAGGTGCAGGATCGGCAGCACTGCACCGTCGCAAGCCGGATCGAGGAACTTGTTGGAGTGCCAGGCGGTGGCCAGCGGGCCGGTCTCGGCCTCGCCGTCACCGACGACACAGGCCACGATGAGCGACGGGTTGTCGAACACCGCGCCGAACGCATGACTCAGTGAATAGCCCAGCTCGCCGCCTTCGTGGATCGAGCCCGGGCACTCCGGCGATGCGTGGCTGGGAATGCCGCCGGGGAAGGAAAACTGGAGAAAGAGCTTTTGCAGTCCGGCCTCGTCCTGGCTGATATGCGGATAGATCTCGCTGTAGCTGCCTTCCAGATACGTGTTGGCGACGACGGCCGGCCCGCCATGCCCGGGGCCGCAGACGTAGATCATGTCGAGGTCGTGCTCGCGAATGATCCGGTTCAGATGTACATAGATGAAATTCTGACCCGGCGTCGTACCCCAGTGGCCGAGCAGCATCGGTTTCACGTCGCTCAACAGCAACGGTCGCTTCAGCAATGGATTGTCGAAAAGATAGATCTGGGCGACGGAAAGATAGTTGGCAGCTCGCCAGTAGGCGTCCATCTTGCGCAACAGTTCCGGCGCCAATGTCGCAGCGTTCATGATGGGGGCTGCCTGTGCGGCCCGGCGCGGCAATGGTCGACCCATCGTGCCGCGCCGGGTCTGGCGGATGGGGAGGAGTTCGTGAAGTGTGCGGCCCTCACGCGGACGGTGACGTGACGAAGGGATTGCCGGCATCGGGAACATCACCCGCCTGATTTTCCGGACGAACGGATTCCGCTCGAACATCGCACCCGCGCCAGCCGAGTTCGCGGCACACGTAGCGCGCGATCATCAGCTCTTCCTGCGTCGGAATGACATGGACCGCGACCTGGCCGCGGCCGGAAGAAATCAGCGCGGCGTTGCTGGCGTTTCGTTCGAGGTCGATGGCTATGCCGAGGAATTCGAGACCCTCGCAGATGCGCGCTCGCACGACAGGCGCGTTCTCGCCGATGCCGCCGGCGAAGACCAGCGTGTCCAGGCCGCCCAGGGCTGCCGCATAGGCGCCAATGTACTTTTTGACCTGGTAGCAGAACAGCGACACGGCGTCCGCAGCCGCTGAGTCAGTTGCTTCACGGGCAAGCAGATCGCGAATGTCCGGGCTGATGCCGGACACACCCAGCAAGCCCGACTGGTGGTTGACCATGACGTCGAACTGCGCCGTGCTCATCTGCTCGGTGCGTGCCAGGTAGCTCGCCAGTCCCGGATCCAGATCGCCGGAGCGGGTGCCCATCGGTAAACCCGACGCCGGGGTGAACCCCATGGTGGTGTCGATGCTTTTGCCGTCCCGGACCGCAGCGAGGCTGGCGCCGCTACCCAGATGAGCAAGGACGACACGGCCGCTGCGGGCCGCCGGGTCGCCCAGCCGGATCAGTTCGTCGATCAGGTAGGCGTAGGACAATCCGTGGAAGCCGTACCGGTGCAGGCCTTTGCTTTCGTAGTGCCGCGGAATGGCCAGCAGTCGTGCACAGCGCGGCAGGTCGCGGTGAAACGAGGTGTCGAAGCAGACGATCTGCGGCACCGCCGGATACCGCTGGTGCAAGGCTTCGATCATCACAAGCGCGGCGGGCAGGTGTTCCGGATCGCAATCGCTGATGCGATGGAGTTCCTCCAGCACCTGCGTCGTCACACGCTGCGGTTCCGAGTAGTGCATGCCGTGGACCACCCGGTGTCCCACCGCGCCCACCGTGTCGAAGGACAGATTCTTTTCCATCCAGTCGATCAGCAGCGCGGCTGCGGACGTCGGATCGAACGCACCAAGTCGGCGACTCTGTGTCAGCGTACCCGACGGATCGTCGATGGTGAGCGTTGTCGTGCCCACACCGGTGCGCTCCATCTTTCCACGAATGCCCGGCTCCAGCACCTCGCCCACCCGATACATCGCAAAACGGATGCTCGATGAGCCTGCGTTGATGACGAGGATTCCCGGTTGCGCGTTGTTCATCGTCGCTCCTGGCACCCACCCCGGACGCCGGCGGGAATACTCGTAGGCATCGGATCAGGATCCACGTTCGTGCAGCATCCCGGGCACATCGTCGGGATCGCTGCGGCGCTTGAACCCAAGGGCACGGACGAGTCAAGACATGCGGTGTTGGCGGAGCTGATTCAAGCTGCTGCTTGCAATCTTGGCGGGACAACATATAGTTGTCATATGCAACCGAAAACCAAAAGTCGCACACGCCCCCCTTCCCAAGCCTTGCTGGCCGATGCGGCGGCTTTGCACGCGGCACTCGCCGATCTGGTGCGGGTGTACCAGTTCCGCGACCGCGACCGCATCTGCTGTTACGACATTTCCGTGACCCAGTGCTACGCGCTGGAGGCTCTGGCCGACCACGGTCCGATGCGCAGCCAGGCCCTGGCCAAGCTGCTGTTGCTCGACAAGAGCACCACTACCCGGGTGGTCGATGCGCTGGAGCGCAAGGGCTACGTCGAGCGGCGTACCGACGAGGAAGACGCCCGGGCGCTGTCCTTGCGGATCACGAGCAATGGCCGGTCGCTCTACGACACCATCAATCACGCGCTGATCGCGCAGCAGGCGGAACTGCTGGCTGACCTGGATCCTCAGGTTCGAGCCAGCATCACGGACGTCATACGGCGCTTGGCCAAGGCCGCCGAAGCACGCTTCGTGTCTGGCGTCAGCGTCGGCAGCTGCGCGCCTTCGTGCGCCACCACCGGCTGCAGTTGACCTTTCATTTGCCCATTTAGTTGGCACTGACAACACCATGGACATTCCCGTTCCTATTTCCATTCCTCCCATTTCCACGCGACCGGCGCTTGCGACCGACGCACCGGCGATCACCGCCATCTACAACCAGGGCATCGCCGCGCGCAGTGCCACATTCGAAACCCAGCCTCGCGCCGTCGAGGATCTGTTGCCGCGCATTGCCGACACCCGCTACCCGCTGCAGGTCGCCGCAGACGCCGAGGATCGGGTCATCGGCTGGGCCGGTTTGAGCAGCTACCGCACGCGCGACTGCTACGCCGGGATCGCGGAGTTCTCGATCTACGTCGATGCGGCAGCGCGCGACCAGGGTGTGGGGCGGGTCCTGCTCGGCGACCTGATCGACGCGGCCCGCGCGGCCGGCTTCCGGAAAGTCCTGTCGCGCGTCTTTCCGTCCAACACCGCCAGCCTGGCCCTGTGCCGGGCCTGCGGATTCCGCGAAGTCGGGCGGTACGAAAAGCACGGCCAGATCGACGGCCAATGGCTCGACGTCGTGATCGTCGAACGGCTGATTCCTGAAAACCTCGCCGGCGCGGCCGGCGGCCTTCCCACTGAACCTGAGGTGCGCCATGTCTAGTTCGTTGCCCGTCGTCATCGTCGGTGCCGGCCCTGTGGGCCTGGCCGCCGCCGTCCACCTCCGCGCGCGCGGCTTGACCCCGATCGTGCTGGAAGCCGGCGCTCAGGTCGGCGCCGGCATCCGTCGGTGGTCGCACGTACGCATGTTCTCGCCCTGGCACTACAACATCGACGCGCGTTGTGCCGAGCTCCTGGCCGCGCATGGCTGGCAGCCGCCGGACCCGGCCCAACTCCCGACCGGACGCGACGTCGTCGCGCGCTACCTGGAACCGCTGGCCGCCACGCCGGAGCTGGCGCCGCTGATCCACCTCGATGCACGGGTCGTCGGTGTGACCCGGCATCAGCGCGACCGGATGA
>JAAFHE010000152.1 GCA_013298265.1 Lysobacterales bacterium
CTCGCCACCGACGCGCTGGTGCAGACCCTGTCCGAACGTCATTCGATCGCCGCTGCGCGCATCCGCCACGCCCTGCAGCCGCAGGAACTGGCGCGTCCCGAGCAGTTTCTCGCTGCCATCCGAACCCTTATGCAACTGCGAGCCCTGATATGAACTCCGAAGTCCGCGTGGCCATCACCGGCAATACCCTGGTCGAACGCACCGATGCGATACGCCAGCAGATCGCGCAGGCCTTCGTCGGCCAGACCGAGGTGCTCGACCAGCTGCTGATCGCGCTGCTCGCCGGCGGCCATGTGCTGCTCGAAGGCGTGCCCGGCCTCGGCAAGACCCTGCTCGTGCGTGCGCTCGCGACCGCGCTGGAATGCAATTTCGCGCGCGTGCAGTTCACGCCGGACCTGATGCCGAGCGACGTCAGCGGCCACGCGTTCTACGATCCCAAGACCGAGAGCTTCAAGATCCGCCGCGGCCCGGTATTCACCAACCTGCTGCTGGCCGACGAGATCAACCGCGCGCCGGCCAAGACCCAGGCGGCGCTGCTCGAGGTGATGCAGGAGCAGCAGGTGACGATCGAATCGCGCAGCTTCGCGCTGTCGCCGCCGTTCCTGGCCATCGCGACGCAGAACCCGATCGAGCAGGAAGGCACCTACCCGCTGCCGGAGGCGCAGCTGGACCGGTTCCTGATCAAGATCCTCATGAACTACCCGGACCATGCCGACGAGGTGCGCATGGTCACGGCGGTCAGCCACGGACGCAGCGCGAGCGACTTCGACCTCACGCGCGTGCGCGCCGTGGCCAAGCCCGAGGAGATCGTCGCGATGCAGCTAGGCACGGCCCTGGTCAGCGTCGATCCGGTGGTGCTCGACTACGCCGTGCGCCTCACGCGCGCGACGCGCGAATGGCCGGGCCTGAGCATGGGCGCCGGTCCGCGCGGCAGCCTCGCGCTGGTGCGCGCGGCGCGTGCGCAGGCGGTGCTGGCCGGACGCGACTTCGTCACGCCCGACGACGTGCGCAGCGTGGCCAAGCCGGCGCTGCGCCACCGCGTGAGCCTGGCGCCGGAAATGCAGATCGAAGGCCGCCGTATCGACGACGTGCTCGAAGCGCTGCTGACCAAAGTGGAAGCGCCGCGCCGATGAGACCGGCGCCGGCCCTGGTCGTCGCGCTGGTGGCCTGTGCGCTGCTCGGCGTGCTCGCGCTGTTCGGCCTCGTGCCGCCGGGCGCGCCGCTGGCCGCGGCCGGATTGCTGGTGCTGCTTGCTGTGCCCGACCTGTTCGCGCTACGCCGTCAGCCCTCGCCGCAGATCGAGCGCGAGCTGCCGCACGTTGTACCGGTCGGCGTCGAGCGCCCGGTCACGCTGCGCCTGCGCGCAGCGGAACGCGCGCAGGCGCTGCAGGTGCACGACGGGCATCCCGGCGACTGGCCGGTGTTCGGCCTGCCGCGCGCGGTGGTGCTGCCGGCCGGCCGGGAAGTGGAACTGACCTATCGCCTGACCCCGACCGAGCGCGGCGCGTTCACGTTCGACGGCTGCGATCTGCGCCTGCTGTCGCCGCTGCGGCTGTGGCGCCAGCAGCGCCGTGTCGCACTGGACCAGCTCGTGCGCGTCTATCCGAATTTCGCGCCCCTGGCCAAGCTGGCCCTGGTCGGCGCGGAGCGCGCCTCGCGCGTCGTCGGCGCGCACCTCAAGCGCCGCCGCGGCGAAGGCACCGAGTTCCAGCAGCTACGCGAATACCGCAGCGGCGATGCACTGCGCCAGATCGACTGGAAGGCCAGCCAGCGCGCGCGCAAGCTGATCTCGCGCGAATACCAGCTCGAACGCAACCAGCAGGTGCTGCTGGTCGTCGACACCGGCCGGCGCATGCTCGCGCGCGACGGCAGCCTCGCCCATTTCGACCACTGCCTCAACGCCGCGCTGATGGTCGCCTACATCGCGCTGCGCCAGGGCGACGGTGTCGGCCTGCTCGCGGCCGGCGGGCAGACGCGCTATTTCGCGCCGCGCCGCGGCCTGGCGACCATCGACGCGCTGCTCAACAGCGTGTTCGACCTGCACGCCACGCCGCTCGCGACCGACTACCTCGACGCCGCCAAACAGCTCACGCTGCGCCAGCAGCGCCGCTCGCTGGTGCTGTTCATCACCAACGTACGCGACGAGGACATCGAGGATCTGCTCAGCGCCGTGCGCCAACTGCAGAAGCGCCACCTGGTCTGCGTCGCGAGCCTGCGCGAACAGGCGCTGGAACGTCCGCCCGAACAGCCCGTCGCCGATCTCGCCGACGCGATCGGCGTCGGCGCGCTGGCGCAGTACATCGAGCAGCGCACGCACGCGCACGAAGCCCTGCGCGCGCAGGGCACCGACGTGCTCGACGTGACCTGCGCGGAGTTGCCGGCTGCGCTGGTGCAGCACTACCTGGCGGTGAAGCGCGCGGCGCGGCTGTAGCCTTCCGCGTGACGCTACTGCCCGGTGTAGCCGGATGCGTCGATGACCGCCTGCGCGAGCCGCACGGGATGTTCCGCGATGCGGTTCAGCACGTAGAGAAAATGGTCCTCGCCGTAGACGGCATACTCGCGTGTTGCGAAACCCTGCTGCCGCAATGCATCGATCTGCGCGGTGCCCAGGCCGATCAGGGACTCGAACTCATACGGCATATGCCGCAGGCCGCGTGAGTGGATGAATGTGCTCAGCTCGTCCTGGATCGTCGCGTCGTGTGTCGCGATCGAACACGCGTGCCCGGAGGTGAGCAGCGTCTTCGCCTGGCCGAGATACGCGTTGCGCAAGGCCGGGCTGCTGCGTGGATGTGCGATGTCCGGCGACTCGAGGTACGCGCCTTTGACGAGGCGGATGCGTCCGGGACAGTGCAGAAGTCGTTCCAGATCGCGATTGGTGCGGTGCAGGCGCGACTGAAGCGTGATACCGACGTGGCGGTACGCGTCGCCATCGGCGTGCAGGCGCTGATACGTGTCGAGAATCCGGTCGGTGCGATCCGAACGTTCCATGGAGATCATCAGCTCGCGCGCCGATACCGAGGCGGCCTGCGCGATGCGCCGAATGTTGCGCAGGCCCAGCGCCGGATCGATCAGCGAACCGACATGCGAGAGGTCGAGCGAGATCGAACAGGGCAGGCCGCGCGCGTCGAGCGCAGCGATCAGCGCGACGAACATGTCGGTGGCGTGATTGGCCTGGTCGGCATCGCGGCAGCTTTCGCCGAGATACTCGGCCGATGCCGCATGCCCTCGCGCGAGGATGGATGCCACGCGTTCGAGCGCCGACCCGGTGCTGCTGCCGGCGACGTAGCGATGCGATATCCGCGCGAGCACGGCGCGCAGCGTGGCGTTTCCGGCGACGTGCGCCTTGAGCGGCTCGTCGAGCGCGAGCATTCGCACTGCGTTCGCAGCCTGTTCGACGATGGTGGCCTGCGCCGGAAGCGCCAGCGATGCGGTGTTTTCGTTCATGGGGTGCTCCGAGTCATGCCGTGGTGTCGCGATCCGTGTCGGGCGGCGACGGCGGCACTTTAGTCTCGCCCTGGCTGCGGGGCTAGGCGTACTATCCGGTTTTACTGTTCGATAGGATCGAACAATGCTTGACGACCTGCGCGCACTCGCGGTGTTCGCGAAAACCGTGCAGCACGGCTCGTTCCGCGCGGCGGCCAAGGCGCTCGGCCTGTCGCCATCCGTGGTGAGCCACCATGTATCGGCGCTGGAGCGGCGGCTCGCGGTGGCCCTGCTGTATCGCTCGACGCGTCATCTGTCGCTCACGTCGGAAGGCGAGCGGTTGCTTGCATCGGCGCGCGCCATGCTGCTCGCCGCCGAGCAGGGACTCGGCGGCCTGTCCGGACGATCACTGCAGCCGTTCGGACATCTCCGCATAACGCTGCCCGCTTTTTTTTCGCGCGCTAACCTGATCACGCAGATCGCCGCATTCGCGCGCGAGTTTCCCAAGGTGACGGTGAGTATGGATTTCAGCGACAGGCCGCGTGACCTGATTCGCGAAGGCATCGACCTCGCTGTACGCGTCGGCGACCTGAAAGACAGTGGCCTGAAGTCGACGAAGCTGTTTGATCTGCAGCGCACGCTGGTGGCCTCGCCCGACCTTGTCCGCGCGCACGCAAAGCCCAGACATCCCGCCGATCTCGCCGCATGGGACTGGATCGGCCTGAGCATGCGCGCCGACACGAAGCGCTTCATCGACCGCAAGGGTGCGCCTGCCGACGTCGCATTCACGCCGCGCATCGTCGTCGACAGCGTCGATGCCGCGTGCCAGTTCGCGATCGCGGGACTCGGGCTCGCCTCGCCGCCGACGTTTCTCGCCGAGCCTGAAATCGCTGCGGGTCGCCTGGTTGAAGTACTGCCTGGCTGGCAGACCACGTCGCTCGGCGTGTATGCGCTGTGGCCGGCGAACGCGCCTTTGGATGGTCTGACGCAGCGCTTCGTCGCGTTCGTGACGGAGTCCGGACGCAGCTCCCGCACTGACGTGGTGCGTCGCGCACGATGAGGACGGCCGCGTGTGGGCTGTGCCGGACATCGACGACCGCGAGACGGGAAGCGGCGAGTGCCAGAAAACCGCCGAATACAGAAATTCGGTCTTGGATCTCGAGCCCGTCGAGTCGCGAGCAGCCGACTGCGTGCGCAGCACGCGGTGTCGGGCTTCCTGAGATCCGCCAACGGCTACAGTAGCCGTGCCGCTGACACGGGTTCGGAACGCGCCTAGACTCTGGTGACTCCGGGGAGTCTTTCATGCATACGCAGTGGTATTACGCCGACCGCCAACGCCAGCAACAGGGGCCGCTGGGCGGTGCTGAACTCGTGGCCGCGCTCAAGCGCGGCGATGTGGACATGTCCACCCTGGTCTGGCGCGAGGGTTTGCCGGGCTGGGTGCCGCTGGCCCAGGTTGCGGCGCAGCTTGGCGTGCAGGGCGCGCCACCGCCGGTGCCGCGCGCGGTCGAGCGGCGCGCCGCGCCGCCGCGCAAGAGCGGCAGCAAGGTCGGGCTCATCATCCTCGGCGTGCTGCTGGGATGCTTCGTGCTGTTCGGCGGCATCATCGCGGCGATCGCGATTCCGGCCTACAGCGACTACACGATCCGTGCGCGCGTCAGCCAGGTCTATGTCACGGCGAGCATGCAGCGCGTCGCCGTCACCGAGTTCTATCTGTCCAACCAGCGCTGTCCGGTCAACGGCGACGAGGGCTTCGGATCGCCGGAAAGCTATAGCGGCACGTATCTCGCGAGTCTGGAATTCGGACCCGCCGCCGGCGGCTGCCAGATCCGCGCCAGACTGCAGGGACTGAACCAGTCGCGCCTTGCCGACGCGGAGCTGACGCTGCAGCTGGACCGCGACCAGAACTGGACCAGCTCGGCGAATATCCCCGACAAGTACCTGCCGGCATCGATGCGGCGATAGGGTTCGGTGCGCTACGGCTCCGACGCCACGGTCGGCCGACGTGTTGCCGCGAACGCGACCAGCACGGCGGCGACCATCGAGGCTGCGAGCGCCGCGGCGATGGCCAGGAGCACGGCGCCGCCCCACTGCGCGCCGAACCAGCGGCCACTGAAGCCCAGTGCGGCCAGTGCGACGGCGAGGCGAACCAGGTCGAACACGAGCGCGCGCCGGCGCCCTTCCAGCCAGGCGCACAGCGCGACCAGGCTTGCGGTCGCCCATGCCGCATAGCCCAGGCCCCAGGCCAGCGGCAACTGCTCGGCGCGCGCGAGGCAGTCGGCGCCGATCAGCATCAGCAGCAGGAACTGCACGCCGACGTGGATCTGCACCGCGGGCGCCACGCGCGGTGCGTACTTGCTGCGTACATAAGGATCGAATGCAGGCTTGGCCTCGCTCGCGGCGAGATCGCCGGGACGCCAGCCCGGCGGCTTCCACCAGACCGCGAGCTTGTCGCGCCAGCGCCGCGTGCGCCAGGCATCGCGTGCGAGGGCCGCATAGACTTCGAGGTTTGACCAGACCGGATCGTAGCGGCGCAGCGGCGAGCGCGTGCCGTAGATGACCGGTTCATCGGCGTCCTCGTCGGCATAGGTGCCGAACAGCCGGTCCCAGAGAATCAGGATGCCGCCGTAGTTCTTGTCGAGGTAACGGTCGTTGACGCCGTGATGCACGCGGTGGTTCGACGGCGACGCGAACACGCGGTCGAACCAGCCGAGCTTGCCGATCTGTTCGGTATGGATCCAGTACTGGTAGAGCAGGTCGATGAGTCCCACTGCGACGAACAGCAGCGGCGGAAAACCCAGCACGGCCATCGGCAGGTAGAACAGCCAGCCGAACAGGAAGCCCGAACTGGTCTGGCGCAGCGCTGTGGAAAGGTTGAATTCTTCACTCTGGTGATGCACGACGTGCGCCGCCCAGAGCACGCCGACCTGGTGCCCCATGCGGTGGTGCCAGTAGTACAGAAAATCGTACAGCAGCAGACCCGACAGCCAGGCCGCGACGCTGCGCAGGTCGAGCGAGAACAGGCGCAGGTGCTCGTATACCGCGACGTAGATGCCGAGCATCACGAGCTTGGAGAAGATCCCGCTGACCTGCGACATCGCGCCGAGACCGATGCTGCAGACCGCGTCGGCAAAGTTGTACGCGTTCGCGCGGCGCCGGTGCGCGACCCACAGCTCGATGCCGATCAGCGCGAAGAAGACGGGGATGGCGTAGATGATCGGGTTCATCGGTTCACGCGGGCGGCGGGATTCGCGGCCACCCTACAAAATTGCGCCGGAGTACGAAAGTCGGAAGCGCCGCGAAAAAAAAAGCGACCCCGCCGTCAGGCGGGGTCGCTGGATAGCACTTCAGGCAAAGCAAGGATCAGAACGTGACGCTCCAGCTGTCGATCCTGCCGACATCGCCGCCGGCGTTGTCGTTGACGCGCAGGTTCCAGGTGCCGTTGAGCACTTCACTGGACAGGTTCAGCGTGACCGTCTTGTTGACGTTGTCTGCGCTGCCGCCGGTGCGGTTGTGGATGTTGTACAGCGTGCCGTCCGGCGCCACGAGATCGACCTTCAGGTCACCCTGCCAGGTGTGGATGATCGCGACGGTGACCGAGGCATTGCTCGGGGCATTGCCCGTGCGGCCCGACACGACAATCGGGCTGTTGACCGTGGAGTTGTCGGTGATGGCGAAGTCCGTCGTGTTGGTGTAGGTCTGCACGCCGCCGCCGCTGGACACCGTGACCGAGCTGGTCTTGGTGTTGGTCGCACCGGCGTTGTCGGTGACCGTCAAGGTCACGGTATAGGTGCCGGCAGTGGTGTAGGCCTTGCTCGGGTTGGTCGCGGTCGACGTGGTGCCGTCGCCGAAGTTCCAGCTACGCGATGCGATGGTGCCGTCGCTGTCGCTGGAAGCGTCAGTGAAGTTGGCCGTCAGCGCGTTCACGACGAAGGAAAAGTTCGCTGTCGGAGCGACGTTGCCGCCGCCACCGCCGCTGGTCAGGCCGTCGAGCGTGCTCGCACCGGTGTTGCCCGGATCGAGCCAGTTCGACAGGCGCGTGCTGTTGCTGCCGCCACCGGTCCAGGACGTGAACACGCGGCCGTAGTAGTCACGCTTGTTGGTGTCCGTTGCGCTGCACGAGGACGGGCCGCCGTGGAGCTGGCCGATCACGCGCTTTTCGTTGCTGTACAGCGGCGAGCCCGAGGAGCCGCCCTCGGTCACGCCGATGCCGGGACGCCAGCGCGCTTGCACATGCGTGCCGTCGCCGGGCTCGGCGGTCGAGTTGTAGCTCGTCGTCGCGGTCGCGCCGTTGGCGAGGCTGATGCGTTTCTCGGCGGTGGCCG
>JAAFHE010000153.1 GCA_013298265.1 Lysobacterales bacterium
GTTCTGCGTGGCAGCTCCGGATCAGCTCCTGCGCGGCGACACCCACATCGTGATGTCGGCGTCGAACACGAGTTCGTTCTGCGCGTCGCGCACTTCGATTTTCGCGTGCAGATCCTGCATCTGGGCCGGGTCGGCAATCAGCGGCACCAGGGCGGTCGCAGTCATGACGCCGCTGGCTTTTCTCAGATAACGCACGGTCATGCCCTTGGGAATCCAGCGCGTGCTGCCGGGGATGGTCGCGTCGGTGGCAAGGCCGCCGGCCATCTCGGCCAGGTTGCACAGGGCGATCGCGTGCACCGTGCCGATATGGTTCTGCACGCGCCGGCGGTGGCGGATGCGCACGACGCAACGGCCCGGCTCAAGCACGTCGACGGTTGGCGAGATGCTGCCGAAGTAGGGCGCGCGCCAGCAGATCAGCCGCGAATAGAGCCACCGCCCGGTGGCGGAGCGGCCGAGCTTGCGGAACAGGTTTAGGGCTTCAGAGGCCATGGGCAGTGACACTGGAGAGGGGAGAGGAGTGAGAAAACAGTGGAAGAAGTGGCGGCGAGTATTTCTACTCGTCGCTCACTTCGCCCCACTCATTCCTGGCTTCAGGCTACCGAGCGCAGCACGGTCCTGCCGTGCTTGACCGCGGCTTCGAGTTCGCGCGGATCGAAATCGTCCACGCTGATGAACTCGAACGTCGCAGCACGCACACGTTCGAGCAGCTTGCGTTCCTCGCTCGTGATGCCGCCACCTGCCTCGACTTCGGCCAGCTGGCCGCTGTAGTCGTAGGCCTTCGCGTTGAGCGTCCTGACCGCCTTGAGGAACTTGCGCTCGACCGGCTCGGCCGCGATCACGTCGGCGAGCAGTGCGTTCATGCGGCCGATGGGATTGTTTGCATTCGGCGTAAGGTATACATCGCCGGCGAGGCGATCGCGCGTTTCGTTCGGCGTGCACAGAATGGCGGCTACGCGCCGGCCGAGGCGATCCGACGGTGGCACTTCGCGCCGGCCCAGCGGAAAGATCAGCGAGCGCAGAAGCCACGCGATCGGACGCACCGGGAAATTGCGCAGCACGCCGTCGAGCGCCATCTGCATGCGCCAGACGCAGTCGTGGAAGGCCCAGGCCAGCAGGGGCTGGTCGGCGACCGGGCGTCCCTGATCCTCGTAGCGCTTGAGCATGGCCGAGGCGATGTAGAGATTCGACAGTACGTCGCCGAGGCGCGCCGAAATCTTCTCCTTGAACTTGAGCTTGCCGCCGAGCACCAGCATCGAGGTATCGGCCATCAGCGCGAGCGCCGCAGCGTAGCGGTTGAGCTTGCGGTAGAAGCGGCGCGTGTACTTGTCGCCCGGCGCCGAGCCGATCTTGGCGTGAGTGAGCCCGAGCACGAAGCTGCGCACCGCGTTGGAGATCGCAAAACCAATGTGGCCGAACAGCGCCTTGTCGAATGCCGTGACCCGCTCGGAGTAGTCGCTGAGCTGGGCCGCCTGCATTTCCTTGAGCACGTACGGATGGCAGCGGATAGCGCCCTGGCCGAAGATCATCATGCTGCGTGTCAGGATGTTCGCACCTTCGACCGTGATCGCGATTGGCGCGCCCTGCCAGGCGCGGCCGGCGTAATTCCGGGGGCCGAGGATGACGCCCTTGCCGCCGTGCACGTCCATGACATCCTTGGCGATCTCGCGGCCGAGTTCGGTCGCGTGGTATTTGCCGATCGCCGAGGGTACCGACGGCTTTTCGCCGCGATCTACCGCGGCGGCGGTCGCGCGCGACAGCGCGCTGATCGCATACGTGTAGCCGCCGATGCGTGCGAGCGCTTCCTCGACGCCCTCGAAGCGGCCGATGGCCATGCCGAACTGCTTGCGGATGCGTGCATAAGCGCCGGTAGCGATCGAGCCGATGCGCGCGGCGCCGGTCGCATTTGACGGCAGCGAGATCGCACGGCCCACCGACAGGCATTCGACCAGCATGCGCCAGCCCTCACCGGCCATTTCCGGTCCACCGATCAGCTGCGACAGCGGCACGAATACGTCTTTGCCGCGCACCGGACCGTTCTGGAACGGAATGTTCAGCGGCATGTGGCGGCGGCCGATCTCCAGGCCCTTGGTGTCGCGCGGCAGCAGCGCCAGCGTGATGCCCAGATCTTCGGTATCGCCGAGCAGCTGTTCCGGGTCGTACATGCGGAAGGCGAGGCCGACCACGGTCGCGATCGGCGCCAGGGTGATGTAGCGCTTGTCGAAGGTCAGGCGCACGCCGAGCACATTGGCGCCATTCCACTCGCCCTTGCAGACGATGCCGTAGTCCGGGATCGACGTCGCATCCGAGCCCGCGTACGGACCGGTCAACGCAAAGCACGGGATCTCGCGGCCGTCAGCCAGGCGCGGCAGGTAGTAGTCCTTCTGGTCCTTGGTGCCGTAGTGCAGCAGCAGTTCGGCCGGACCCAGCGAGTTCGGCACGGCCACGGTCGAACCGATCGTCGTCGACACGCTGGCGAGTTTCTGCAGCACCACCGAATGCGCCAGCGCCGAGAACTGCAGGCCGCCGTATTCACGCGGGATGATCATGCCGAAGAACTTGTTCTTCTTGAGGAACTCCCACACGGCCGGCGGCAGGTCGGCAAGCTCGTGGGTGATCTCCCAGTCGTTGGTCATGCGGCAGAGTTCTTCCACCGGCCCGTCGAGGAAGGCGCGCTCGTCCGCCGAGAGCGTTGGCACGGGTTCGCGCAGCAACTGGTTCCAGTTCGGCTTGCCGCTGAACAGCTCGCCTTCGAAACCGACGGTGCCGGCTTCGAGCGCGATCTTCTCGGTCGGCGACAGTTGCGGGCTGATCTTCTGGTAGATCGTGAGCAGCGGCGCGCTGAGCCGCCTGCGGCGAAAGTCGGGCAGGTTCAGCGGCACGGCCACGAGCGCGAACACCAGCAGCGTGGCCGAGGTCGCCAGCCAGTGCGCGTCGGCAAGCACGCCGAGTGCGACGATCGCGACCGCGGTCGCGATGCTCCAGGTGCGCAGGCTGGCGCGCCGATAGGAGCAGGCCAGCGTCACGCCGAGCGCGGCCAGCAGGGGAAGCCAGTGTTGCATGGTGAACTCCTCAGTAGATCAGTTCCGTCCCCGAGGCAGGGTCCGGACGAAGGAAAGCACAGCATCGGTGAAAAGGTCATTGCGGTCGCCGGCGACCATGTGTGTCGCACGCGGCACGACGACATGGCGTGCCTGCGGCACGAGGTCGAGAAATTCGGCGATGGTGGATTGCGAGACGACGTCGCTGTCACTGCCCGAGAGCAGCAGGACGGGAACGCGGATCTGACGCGCGGCTTCGATCAGCGCGCTCTGGTGGCGCTCGCCGTTCTCGGCGATGCGCTCGAGCAGGGCCGGATCCCAATGCCAGCGATAGCGGCCGTCCGCGCGCTGTACCAGCAAGGACTGCAGACGTTGCGGCGAACGCGGCTCCTGCCGATGCGGCAGGTGCGCCGCAATGCTGGCGGCCGCTTCATCCAGCGAGACGAACCCGTCGGGATGCGCGCGCATGAAGGCGAGAATGCGCTCAACGCCAGCGGCTTCCCAGCGTGGCGTGATGTCGACGAGGACCAGGGCGCGGAATAGTCGCGGTTCGCGCGCCTGGGCCAGCAGGCCGACCAGACCGCCGAACGAGGCGCCGACCAGCACCGCTGAGGTACCGGCGAAGCCGGCCATGAGATTCAGGTCGCTGACGAACTGGTCGATGGCGTACTCGCCGTCCGCGCGCCAGTCACTGCCGCCGTGGCCGCGCGCGTCCGCACAAAGACAGAGAAACCCGTGTCCGGCGAGTTGGCTGGCGCTCGCATTCCATGCCAGACGGGTCTGGCCGAAGCCGTGGGCGAAGACCACGGACGGACTGCCGGCCATGCCGTGCAGATCGCACGAGAGGACCAGGCCGTCGTCGGCGACCATGCTCAGGGCGGCCTTGTGATTCAACATCTTGGATGGAGTGAGTCGGGCTTCAAACATACGTTTGAGTATCCCAGGAGAACTAGAGTATTCAATCCGAGACTCCTCGTCTTTCAATCAAATCTTTCTGAAAAGAGGTGTCTATACGGTCGCATTCAGTAGGTTTGGGGGGGCGTGCCGCCGCCACGGCGGTCCTGCTGGAACCAAAAGCCATGACACGCGCAAGCCTGATCCGCCTCGGGAATCGCGGCCGCCTCTCCTCGGTCGACTGGGAAGATGCCGCCCTTGAGGCCATCGCCGAGCAGGGCATCGGTGCCGTTGCGGTCGAACCGCTGGCCCGTCGCCTGGGCGTGACCAAGGGCAGCTTCTATTGGCATTTCCCGACACGCGAGGGGCTGCTCCGGGCGGCGCTGGAACGCTGGGAGGTTGTCGACGAGGAGGAATTACTCGGTGTCGAGCCGATCAAGGATCCGCGCGAGCGCCTGCGTGCCCTGTTCCGTCGCATCAGCCGCGAAATGCAGTCCCACGTCGTCTACTCCGCCCTGCTGCGTGCGCTCGACCATCCTTTGGTCCAGCCGGTGATGTCGCGGGTTTCGCAGAAGCGCATCGATTTCCTCACCGTTGCCTACCGCCAGCTTGGTATGGACCGCGCTGCCGCGTCCTACCGTGCCCGCCTGGCCTACGCCGCCTACGCCGGATTCCTGCAGCTTTCGCTGCAGCTAGGCCTGCCGCGGCTGTCGCACACGGAGTTCGACGAATACATCGACCACACGATGTCCACCCTGATCCCCGCGTGACCGCGTCGTTTCGACGCAACTCCTTGATAAGCCAAAGAGCCGCCAGCCGATTTGTTGCAATGCTGGCGGCCCGCCGCTAACGTGGCCCGCCTCACTTTCAGGCAGGGCCCTGGCGGGCTCAGGATCAGGACATGGCAAGCAAGCTCGACGCGTTGAACCGATGGGTGGATGAAGTCGCTCGTCTGACTCAACCGGACCGCATCCACTGGTGCGACGGCTCGGAAGCGGAGTATCAGGCCCTGGTCGAGCTCATGCTCGACACCGGCGATCTGACTGAGCTGAATCCCGCCACGCACCCGAACTGCTACCTGCACCGGTCCGATCCCAGCGATGTCGCTCGCGTCGAGCATCTGACCTTCGTCTGTTCGCGCGATGCCGACGACGCTGGCCCCAACAACCATTGGATGGCGCCCGCCGAGGCGCACCAGAAGATCGACGCGCTGTTCGCCGGCTGCATGAAAGGACGCACGCTGTATGTAATTCCCTATTGCATGGGGCCGATCGATTCGCCGCTCGCGCGCTGCGGCGTGGAGATCAGCGACAGCCCGTACGTCGTTGCCAACATGCGCATCATGACGCGAATGGGCGCCGCGGCCCTGGCCCGCATCGAGCGCGAAGGCAGTTTCGTCAAGGGGCTGCACTCTACCGGCGATCTCGATCCGGCCAAGCGCTTTATCATGCACTTCCCGGAAGAGCTCACGATCAAGTCGATCGGTTCTGGCTACGGCGGCAACGCGCTGCTCGGCAAGAAATGCCATGCGCTGCGCATCGCGTCCTGGCAGGCGCGACAGGAAGGCTGGCTGGCCGAGCACATGCTGATCCTCGGCCTGGAAAGCCCGCAGGGCGAAATCCACTACGTCGCTGCGGCGTTTCCATCGGCGTGCGGCAAGACCAATCTGGCCATGCTGATACCGCCGGCGGCTTATCCTGGCTGGAAGATCTGGACCATTGGCGACGACATCTGCTGGATGCAGCCGGGCTCCGATGGCCGCCTCTGGGCGATCAATCCGGAAGCCGGGTTCTTCGGCGTCGCGCCGGGGACCAGCCGCTCGACGAATCCGAACGCGCTGGCCATGCTCGGCCGAGACGCGATCTTTACCAACGTGGCCGAGACTGCCGATCAGCAGCCGTGGTGGGAAGGCCTGCCCGAGGGCAAGCCGGCGCGGGACTGGCAGGGACGCGACTTCGATCCGGCAAACGGGCCGGCTGCGCATCCCAATTCCCGCTTCACCGTGAGCGCGAAGCAGTGTGCGAGCTGGTCGCCGCGTGCGGAAGATCCGCAGGGCGTGCCGATTTCCGCCATCATCTTCGGCGGCCGGCGCGAGTCGCTGGTGCCCCTGGTTTTTGAATCGCGCGACTGGACGCACGGCGTACTCGTCGGCGCGGCGATGGGTTCGGAGACCACCGCGGCGGCGGCCGGCGCGGTCGGCGTGCTGCGGCGCGACTCGATGGCCATGAAGCCGTTCTGCGGCTACAACTTCGCCGACTATTTCGCCCACTGGCTGAGCTTCGACAAGCCCGGCGCCAACCTGCCGAAGATCTTCCACGTCAACTGGTTCCGCAAATCCGACGGCAAGTTCGTGTGGCCCGGGTTCGGCGACAACATGCGTGTACTGGAATGGATTGTCGGCCGCTGCACGGAGGCGGTCGGTGCGGTCGAAACGCCCATCGGCAACGTGCCCCGGCGCGAAGACCTGAATCTGGCCGGCATCAACCTGGCTGACGCGGATCTCGATCTGCTGCTGCAGGTCGACCATAAGGGCTGGGGCGGGGAATACGCCAGTATCGGCGAATACCTGGAATCGTTCGGGCCGCGCACGCCGGACGCGCTGAAGCGGGAGCACGCACGCGTGCGGGACGAACTGGCCGAACCCGCGCGGCAGCCCAAGGTCGCTGTCGGCTGACCTGGCGACGGCTGGCGGACATGGACACGTCGCCGCATCGGCGCGAGGCGGTGGGAGTCGCATTGTCTTGCGGCCGTCCTCGTTCTCGCGCCTTCCCGCGATGAGGGCCTACTACTGCCATCGCTTCGTGTTGCCGCTGCCGCCGGAGCATCGCTTTCCGATGGCCAAGTACGCGCTGCTGCATGAGCGCGTCGCGGCCGTGGCCGACGCGGCCGGAATCGAGCTGATCGAGCCCGGGCCGGCCAGCGACGGCGATCTCTGCCGTGCGCACACCGCGGACTATGTCCGGCGCGCCAGCGAAGGCGAACTCGACGCGACCGAGCAGCGCAGGATCGGGTTTCCCTGGTCGCCGGCGATGATCGAACGCTCGCGCCGTTCCAGCGGCGCGACGATGGCCGCGCTGGAGCACGCGCTGCGCGGCGGCCGCGTCGCGGTCAATCTGGCCGGCGGCACTCATCACGCATTTGCCGACCATGGCGCCGGCTATTGCGTGTTCAACGACTCCATCGTGGCCGCGCGGCACGTGCAGGCCAGTGGGCTGGCGCGGCGGGTGCTCGTCATCGACCTCGACGTGCATCAGGGCAACGGTACCGCGTCGATCGCGCGCGACGACGCGAGCATCTACACCTTCTCGCTGCACGGTGAACGCAACTATCCGGCGCTCAAGGAGCGCAGCGACCTCGACGTGGAACTGCCTGACGGCTGCGACGACGCATTCTATCTCCAGGCCCTGGCCCAGCACCTGCCGCGAGCGCTGGCTGCCGCCGATGCGGATGCGGCGATCTATCTCGCGGGTGCGGATCCGTATGTCGGTGATCGTCTGGGCCGGCTCGGTCTGAGCAAGGCTGGGCTCGCCGGGCGCGACCAGATGGTGCTGGACGCCTGCGTGCGGCATGATCTGCCGCTTGCGATCAGCATGGCAGGCGGCTATGCGGTGGACGTTGCCGACATCGTGGACATCCACTACGCCACCGTCCTGGCTGCCGCGGCCTGTGCGCGCCGTATGGCAGCGGCTTAAACCCCGCGTCCGGTTCCGGCATCCAAGCCGGCACCATGAATACAGCCTGCCTACCCATGAGTCATGCGATGCCTGAGCCGGCGACCGCCCCTGCCGACGACG
>JAAFHE010000154.1:0-1123 GCA_013298265.1 Lysobacterales bacterium
AGTTGATCGGCCGGCCGTTCCGGGCGCGCGTCGATGGCGTCGACCACGCCAGCGGCGACGAGGGATTTTTCCTGACCGCGCACAAGCCGGTCGTGGCGCTGCGCACGCGCGAAGGTCATGCGCTGCGGTTGACGGCAGATCACCGCGTGCGGCGCGTCAGCCAGGCGACACGCTGGGCGACGCAGACGCAATGGTGTGCGGCCGGCGAGCTGGTCGCGGGTGATCGCGTGTTGCTCAATGATCACCGCGCCAACGCAGCATGGGACGGCCCGCTCGATTTCGGACAGGGCTATCTGCTCGGGCTGCTGGTCGGCGATGGCACGCTAAAGCCGGAGGCCGCCGTGCTTTCCGCGTGGACGGCGCAGGCCGTGGCCAATGGCGACGCCGCGGGTCCGCGGGCCGGCATCCGTGCGCTGATGGTCGAAGCCGAGCGCGCTGCACTCGCGTTGCCGCATCGCGGCGATTTCCAGGGCTGGTCGCCGGTCAGTGGCCGAAGCGAGTGGCGGCTGAAGTCCGCGGCGCTACGCGATCTGGCGTTCTCGCTCGGCATGTCTCCCGGCGACAAGGCGATTACGCCGGCGCTGGAAAAAACCTCGAGCGAAACCTATCGCGGCTTTCTGCGCGGGTTCTTCGATGCCGACGGCAGCGTGCAGGGCAGCCAGCTCAAGGGCGTTTCGATCCGTCTTGCGCAATCCGACCTTGCCCGTCTCGAGGCCGTGCAGCGCATGCTGCTGCGCCTGGGTATCGCGGCAACCATCTATGCGAATCACCGCGCGGCGGGGTCGTCCCTGTTGCCGGACGGCAAGGGCGGCAGCGCCCGCTATCCGACGCAGGCGCAGCATGAACTCGTGATTGCTGGCGAAGGCGTCCAGCGATACGCGGAAGGGGTCGGCTTCGGCGACAGCGACAAGGCGATGCAACTCACGCGCCTGTGCGCGGCGTACAAGCGCGCACCCAACCGCGAACGTTTCTTCGCCACCGTCGCCAGCGTCGGACCCGCCGGCGAAGAGCCCGTCTACGACGTGCAGGTGCCCGGCATCAACACCTTCGATGCGAACGGCCTGCACGCGCACAACTGCGGCGAGCAGCCGTTGCCGCCTTACGGCAGCTGCCTGCTCGGCTC
>JAAFHE010000154.1:1133-7638 GCA_013298265.1 Lysobacterales bacterium
ACACAGCGATGCCGACTGGCCGCTCGTGTTCCCGGTCAACATCAAGGAAAAGGACGAGGTCGATCTGGCCGACGCCGGCCAGGTGATCTGGCGCGAGTGGCCGACCACGACGAACTACGTCACGCGCGACGACGGCCTCGTCGCCTGCAAGGTCTACGGCCACATCCGTGCGCGGCACCTGTGGGACATGATCATGGTCTCGACGTACGACTACGCCGAGCCGGGCTTCATCCTGATCGACCGCGTCAACGAGATGAACAACAACTGGTGGTGCGAGAACATCCGCGCTACAAATCCTTGCGGCGAGCAGCCCTTGCCGCCCTACGGCAGCTGCCTGCTCGGCTCGATCAACCTGACCGTGTTCGTGCGCGACCCGTTCGGACCCAAGGCGCGCTTCGACTGGGACGAATACCGCGAAGTCGTGCGTGTGTTCACGCGCATGCTCGACAACGTCGTGGAGATCAACGGCCTGCCGCTGGAACAGCAGCGCAACGAGATCCTGTCCAAGCGCCGCCACGGCATGGGCTATCTCGGCCTGGGCTCGACCATCACGATGCTCAAGCTGCGCTACGGTTCGAAAGAGGCCTGTGCCTTCACCGAGGACGTCAGCCGCGAGATGGCGCTGGCGGGCTGGGAGGTCGGTCTCGCTCTCGCGCAGGAAAAAGGACCGGCGCCCGTGCTGGCGCAGGAGCATGCGGTCACCGCGGCGATGCTGCGGCTGCGCCCGGAGATGGCGCGCGACGGCTGGAAGCTCGGCGACAGCATTCCGGGCCGCGTGCTGCACGCGCGCTACAGCCGCTACATGCAGCGCGTCGCCGACGTCGCGCCGGCGCTGGTCGACGCCCTGGCCGAGCACGGTTCGCGCTTCACTCATCATTCCTCGATCGCGCCGACCGGCACGATCTCGCTGTCGCTGGCCAACAACGCCTCCAACGGAATCGAGCCGTCTTTCGCGCACCACTACTCGCGCAACGTGATCCGCGAGGGCAAGAAGAGCAAGGAAAAGGTCGAGGTGTTCAGCTTCGAGCTGCTCGCCTACCGCGAGCTCATCAACGCCAGGGCCATGCCGTTCTCGGACAAGCCCGACGAGAAGCTGCCCGAGTATTTCGTCTCCGCCGACGACATCAGCCCGACCGAGCACGTCGACATCCAGGCCGCGGCGCAGAAGTGGATCGACTCGTCGATCTCCAAGACCGCCAACGTGCCGACCGACTATCCGTACGAAGACTTCAAGAACATCTACACCTACGCGCATGCGCAGGGCCTCAAGGGCTGCACCACGTTCCGCTTCAATCCTGCTGCGTTCCAGGGCGTGCTGGTCAAGGAATCGGACCTGGAGAACACCATCTACCGCTTCGAACTCGACGACGGCAGCATCGTCGAGGTCAAGGGCAACGAGCAGATCGAGTACGACGGCGAGACCCACTCGGCGGCCAATCTGTTCGACGCGCTCAAAGAGGGTTACTACGGCAAGTTTTGAGTGGGCGCGGAATGGAGTAATGTCCACTCCGCAACACCCATCGTCTGACCCAACCCGTACGAGGAGCTGGAGGGTTCTATGCATACCGTAGGTGAAACACTGAGCAACGCCATCGAAGCGGTCAAAGAGACCGCGCAGAACGTCGGCGACGCCGTCGCCGAAAAAACCGAAGCCGCCGTTGCTAGCGTCAGCGCGGCCGCGTCGGACGCGAAAGAAGCCGTGACCAAGCGCGCCAAGGCCGCCGTCAAGAAGGTCAAGGAAGTGAAGGACGCGGCGCAGGAAACCGTCAAGAGCGCCGTGGCAAAAGCGCGCAAGGCAGTGACCAAGGCCAAGCCGGCGGCAAAGAAGGCCGCGAAGAAAGTAGCCAAGAAGGCAGCCAGCGCGAAGAAGGCGGCCACGAAGGTCGTCGCCAAGGCCGGCAAGAAGGTCGCGGCAACGAAGACGGCGGCGAAGAAAGTCGCCAAGAAAGTAGCGGCGAAGAAGGCCCCGGCGAAGCAGGCCCCGGCCAAGAAGGCCGCCGGCAAGAAGGTCGCGAAGAAGGCGGCCGTCAAGAAGGCACCGGCAAGCAAGGCATCCGCCAAGAAGGCGCCGGCAAAGAAAGTCGCCGCCAAGAAAGCACCGGCCAAGAAGGCAGCGAAGAAGGCCGCCAAGCGCCGTTGAGGTAACCAGGCCTTCGTCCGCACCAACCCTGGATAAGGGGCCGGACGGAGGTGATGCCGCGATGGCGAGGCTGCGTCGCGGCATTTACTGGCGGTGTGAAAGTGCGCCGGACCGGCGGTCCGCTGCAGCGCTCAGGCGCAGCGGCTGACCGGAATCCGCCGCTTCCGCATCAACGCAAGACCCACTGCCAAGTACGCGCGGCAACGCGCCACAGCCTTGTTTCACCTCCGCGTCGGTACGCCGGCGCGGAGATCCTTTCGGCGCTGCCGCAGTCAGTCCCGGAAGCCTCGTTTCAGTCCGGCGCCGCGATGCGCGCCGGCAGCACGCACGACTCCGTGCGCGCAGTGCAGCCCGGCAGCAGCGTACCGGCCTCAGGACGCGGCGGCTCATCCAGTAGAGGCGCGTGCAGGCGGAACAGCAACATGACGATCAAGATCAGCAAGAAGATCAAGGGCTACAGCGTCGAGAAGCCGAGCGACAAGGCGGCCCAGGTCACCACCATCCTGGCGCCCGTCGTTGTCCCGCCGGAAGCGCCGATGGCCCTGGTCATCCAGATGCACGAAAAGGTGGAGCGCCCCGACACGCTGATCGGCGCTACCTACAAGATCAAGTCGCCGCTGTTCGAACACGCGCTGTATGTGACCATCAACGACATCGTGCTGAACCAGGGCACGGCGCACGAGCTGCGCCGGCCGTTCGAGATCTTCATCAACTCGAAGAACATGGACCACTTCCAGTGGATCGTGGCGCTGACGCGCATCATGTCGGCCGTGTTCCGCAAGGGCGGCGACGTGACCTTCCTGGTCGAAGAACTCAAGGCCGTGTTCGATCCCCGCGGCGGCTACTTCAAGGCCGGTGGCGTGTACATGCCGTCCATCGTCGCCGAACTCGGCGCGGTCATCGAGCAGCATCTGAAAATGATCGGCATGATCCACGATCCCGACCTCAGCCCCGAACAGCGTGCGCTGATCGCCGAGAAGCGCGCGGCCTACGAGCAGGGCTCAAAAAAAAAGCCTGACCTGAGCGGCGCGCGCGAGACCCGCAGCCCCGGCGATCCCGCCGGCGCCGCCGCGACGACGAACGCAGGCGAACCCGCACCGGCCGGATCCAGCGCTTTCCCGCCCGGCGCAACGCTGTGCCAGAAGTGCAACACCGTGGCGACCATCCTCATGGACGGCTGCGCGACCTGCCTGAATTGCGGGTATTCCAAGTGCGGGTGAGGCGCGGGCTCGTCGGGAATTGATATTTGTGGATTCGTGGTGGCGCCCGGCTGCGGCGGCCCGTTCCGGCTGAGGAGCTGCCGCGTATTCCGCATTAGCGGCATGAAACGGCTCGATGATGCGTCCCGGCGCGACTGGGACAGTCAACGGTAGTAGCACGCGAGCGCTGCATACAGCGCCGTCGATTCGCCGCTATGGTCACGAGGCGCTCGCAGGTCCGTTGTGATGACGAGTTCGGGTCCGACCACCGCGCGTCTTTCGCACACATTACGCCTTTGTCCCAGTCTTCCCTGAAGTTCCGTCCTGCTCTCCAACGGTTCAATCATGCCAACGGCATGGTCCGTTTTCTGCGGAGGGGTTATGCACAGGATCCAGGTATTCAGGGCGCGCTATCTGCTGGCACTGTATGCGGTTTTCACGGCGTCACTGCCGCTGCCGTCGTCGGGCCAGCTCGCGCCCGTTGGCGCCGACCACTATGGAAGCCGTGCCAGCGATACCGGATTTCAAGGGTCGGTCAACGCGGCGGGCGGATACGACACGGCGGTGCCGCTGGATTTTCCGGTTGCGCGCGAGGGCCTGCCCGTGCCGCTGCAGGTCGTCTACGGTGGCGGCAACCAGGTCGGTGCGGTGGGACTCGGCTGGGATGTGCCGCTGTCGTTCATCGTGCGCAGCACATCGACGGCAAAGCGCCGACCGATGTCCACCTCAGGCCAGGCACCGGAGCGGCTATCCCTGACCCTCAATGGCAACAAGATCGACCTTGTGCGCAACGCGGAGGACACGGCCTGGGTCGCACGGCGTGGAGCCGCACAGATCGAAGTCCGCGCCAACGGCGATGGCCTGATGGTGGCCTACGACGGCGAAGGGCGGACGTACCAGTTCAGTTCGGCCGGTGCGACGGCAGGCAGCCGCCTTATCGACGGCAGACTGTTCCTGTTGACCAGCATCAAGGGCATCCGCGGCAATCGGATTCAGCTCGGCTACGGCATTTCCGCGCCGGCATTGCCGGGCGGCGGTACGGGCCTCGCCATCAACCTGGCGTCCGTGAGCTACAACGTCAGCCCCACGAATACGGCCTGTTTCAAGCATCGTGTATTCCTTACCTACGATGCGGCCGTAGTGCCGCCTGCAGCGCCTCTTGCGATGTCGGTGCTGGAGGGCACGGTGCTGGCGCGCGTACAGAAACTGGCATCCGTTACCGTCAAGAGCAAAGAGAACTGCAGTGGCGGAGCGGAAAAGACGCTGTCCAGCCACACATTCACCTACCAGGCCGATACCGACACGCAGCAGCCGCGCCTGCGTTCGGTGACGATGACGGGCCAGCAAGGCACGGCCGAGCAGAATGTCGTACTGCCGGTCGCGACCTATTCCTACGGCTCGGTCGTCGATCCGGCGACCGGCGGCATAGTGTACGAAAAAGTGCAGGATGCTACGCCGGCGGCCAGCGGGGCCGGTCGCGGCATCAGCTTCTCGACGACCAGGTTTCCACGCGCGGGCAACGCGGGCGATCCCTATGCGCAGTACCACTATTACGTGGAAACGCCGCAGTCGCTCATTGATCTCAATGGTGACGGACGCCCCGATTTCCTGAGCAAGGATGCCGGGCTCTATCTCAATACCTCGGGCGCCGCCGGCCCTGTCCAGTTCACGCCGGCGCCGAGCGTTTTCTCCAGCTTCGGGGGATTCCCGGCGCGCAATATCGACGACAAGGGCAGTGTCTGGGATATCGACATGAGCCGTCCGAGGAACCAGTACAACATTCTGATGAATACCCAGCAGCCGGAAGGGGAATACATCGACATGAATGGCGACGGGCGTCTCGATATCGTTCGAAGCGATCGCGACACGTTGAGCGATGTGTACTGGAACAGGCCGCCGCCGGATGGATCGAACCCCAGCGGGATCGCGTTCCTGTCGCACAGCTTCTCGACGGTCGCGCTCAGGCAGGCCCTCGCCAGTAGCGGCATCGGCGTTGCAGAAGGCGTGCTCGGACAGTCGGTCACGGTCCAGTCCGCTGACCTGGCCGCGTGCTGGACGCGAAACGGCCAGGCGTTCACACGCGCTCGCGAGTCTGTTTGCAACAGCTTCCCTGCGCGCGATTTCCGCCGCAGGACGCTGACCGAATTCGAACTGCGCGACGTCAACGGTGATGGATATCCGGACTTCGTCTACATGGGATCTCGTGTAGCGACACATTCCGACCCTCAGCTAATGCCGTCGCCGCTCGAGCCACGTTCTCCCGTGATTACTAGCATTCCCAGCGACTACCTCGGATCGAGGGATATCAAGGTTCTGCTGAACACGTCTGGCGCACAGCTTGGCGGCGATGGGATCGTCGGGTTTTCCGCGACGCCCGTAACGCTCGAAATCGGCGGATATACCGGCTGTGGCATCAGCCGCTGGGAGCCCGATCCCGGCGATTCGAAGGGTGGGACGGTCAACCAGGTGTGCGGACTGCAGGACATCAACGGCGACGGGCTGGCCGACCGCATCACGACGCAAGCTGACGGGCGCACCATGGCCAGACTCGGCACCGGTGACATGAGCCGGCCGTTCGCGGACGCCACCATTGCCCTGCCCGGCGTGCTGTCGCGGGTCGAAACCGAGCTGACGATACTGCCGAACGCAGCCGTGCCTTCGCCTACCCATTGCTACCACATGACCAGCACGTACGACACCAGAACCACGCGCGCGCTGCGGGATATCAACGGCGACGGCATCCCGGACTACCTGGTATCGGCGGCGAACGGTCCCTGGCAGGCGTACCTGGGCACCGGAACCGGCTTCACCGGACCGGTCTCCGTCACGCTTCCCAACGCCTACGGGTTGGCGGTTTCTGTGGACCGCAACAAATGTGCCCAGCTCGACGTCAGCGTTACGCCACAGGAGACGGCGGCCAATGTGAGCGGCCTCTACGACATGGACGGCAACGGCCAGCCGGAAATGGTCACGCTGTCGCCGGGCGGGGCGGTGTGGAATATCTATCAGCTCAAGGCGCCCGTGGCGCAGGAGGATGTGGGGACGCGGATTGCCGGTGTACCTGCAGCCGGACGTCTGACGCGGATCAATCACGGCTACGGTGCAAGCACGACGATCGGCTATCGCTCGGCGAAGGAGGAATGGAATCCAGCGCACCGCGTGGCGT
>JAAFHE010000155.1 GCA_013298265.1 Lysobacterales bacterium
GACCGAGCAATTTGACCAGGAGCACGCTGACGGGATGAATGCACATGCCGCCAATGAACAAGGCAACTACGGCCTTCTGCGGGGACATCGACCACGCCACATATCCGGCCAGGAGCCAGGCGAGGGCGGAGACAAAAATCCCGGGTGCGCCACTCAAGTACGCCATGCGCAGATCGCGCTGTGCGTCCGCAATGGTAGTCGCGGAAGAAAAGTCCTTCTCATTTGCCATGGACCACGCTCCTCTTGCCTGGCTCCCACGCGGGAACGAGTAGCGAATCCTGTTTCCGGACCGAGTCCCGGTCAATGCACGCTACCCATGTGTTTGGTATGACAAATATCACGACGCAGATGCACATCCGTGTATCGGTGACTACGCACCTGACTGAGAGCGTGGTGCCGCCTACGTCCGACCGAGCAATTCCGCATCAGCGCGATCGTTAGGAACCGTCTGAACAGGTCGATTTTCGCCAGGTTCAGTGCACCATCGGCGCAGCGTCGATGATCGCCAGTTCCGCGCCAGCGGCATCGAATACGATGCGGCCGAGCCGCTGTAGCTGCGGCGAGGCGCCGAAGCGCGCCGCGAGTTGCGCAACACCGTCGCCGAGCGCAGCCTGGTCCAGCGGCCAGGCGTGTGCGAGCACACGCGCCGCGCCCTGCGGCGCCACTTGCGCCACCGTGATCACGACAACGCCGAGCCCGCGTGCCTCATGTGCATACAGCGACGGCAGCGGCAAGGCCGGGTCGATGTCCGCGAGTAGCTGGACGGGCAGCGAAGCATCGTTGGCATTGCCGTCGAAACGCAGCGAAACCTGATGTGCGGCGAACAGCCCGGCATACTGGCGCAGCTCGAACAGCCAGCCGGCATAACCGATCGTACGTTCCGCCGCATCAGCGCCGCGGCCGAATTCCGCGACCCAGTCGGCGTAGGCGGGCAGGGCGCAATGCACTTCGCCGTTGCGGAATTCGAGCTTGCGGCCCCGCGAGGTCAGCGCCTCGCCGTCACGCTGCGGATACAGCAGAGCAAACTCCAGCATTTGCCACAAAGCGGAAAATCCGGCGTGTTCCAATTGTGAGCATGTGAGCGCACATAGATCATGGCGGGTGAGGTAGCGCGCGTGCTCCAGGCGCAGGCCGAGCGTACGCATGAGGAAGTCCGCGGTCTGCGTACCGGCCTCACCCTTGGCCATGAACACGCTTTCCATGCGCGCGCCGAGGTCGCTGGCCAGCGTCTCGTCGGCGCAGAAAGTCCAGGGCAGCAGCAGCAACGCGCCGGGGACCGACTGCGTCTCCGGCTGCAGGCGCTCGCCGGGCATGACGCCCGCATGGCTGCCGAACGCAACGATGCGGCCGCCGCTGCCGCCCTGCAGCGCGCGGCTGTGCTGCGCGAGTTCCGCGAGTTCGGCCAGCACGGGCCAGCCGGGCCGCAGCAACTGGGCGTGGTCGTAGAGCGCGCCGAGCACGAGCAGGTCGGCCTGCTCGGCGCCGGGCTGGTGCTTCGTCGGCGGCAGCAGTCGCGCGAGATCGTCGGCGATCAGCCGGGCAAGCGCGTCGGCCTGGTCGCGGCTCAGCGTATAGGCCGACGGCGCGGTGCCGGCGGAAAGCTCCAGCGCCAGCACGCCGGGGCTATGCAGGATTTCGGACATGGGAGGGGACGCAGACCAGGCGCGAACGGTGCACGCGGGGTCGGCGAGTGTAGCATTCGGCTTTCGCCCTCCCTGACGTGCCGCCCGTGATTGCCAAGCTCCGCTCCCAGCTGCCCGATGCCTGGCAATTCTTTCTCGCGCCGGCATTGGCAGCGGTGCTGCCCTGGAGGCTGGCTTACCGCTGGCTGCGCTGGCTGAGCCGCCATTCGCGCAGCGCCTTCGACGAGCCGGCCCAGGCTGCCGCGGCATCGGCGCCGAATTACTTGACGATTGCCGACACGGCGGAGTTCGCCGCGAACGTGCGCCTCAATTGCCTCTGGGACACGGCCGATCTGTATCTGTCGCTGCTGCGCCGGCGCCGCGGCCTCCTGCCCTGGCACGTGCAGCAGGTCGGCGCCTGGCCACGTGATTCGCACTTCATCGCCGCGGGCTTCCACCATGGCCATGGCCACTGGGTGTTCAAGACGCTGGCCCAGGCCGGCTTCGACGCGAGCCTCGTCTCCGCGCGCTGGGATCGCTCTGACTATCCGGGACTGCCGCTGCGCTACTGGTATGGCCGCCTGCGCGGCGGCGATGTCGAGCGCCTCAGCGGCCGGCCGGTCGTGTTCCGCCCCGGCGCCAAGGCCAAATTGGCTCGTTCACTCGACGAAGGTGCCGCCGTGGTCAGCGTGCTCGACATGCCGCCACGCATGGCACCGCGGGGGCAGAAGCCTGTGCGCCTGCTCGATCAGGACGCCTGCTTTCCCGACGGCACGCTGGGCCTGGCGGTTGCCGCCGGCGTGCCCGTCGTCCCCTACTGGATGGAATTCGATCTCGACACCGGCGTGCGCCGCTTCGTCATCGGCGAGCCGCTGGATCCGTCCGACCCGGCGACGCTGCAAACCCTTGCCGACATCCTCGACCGCGCGATCCGGCTGACCCCGAGCGCCTGGTTCTTCTGGCCGGAATGGCCGCGCTGGATCATCGACACGCCCGACGCGATACGCCAGCCCGTGGCGGACTGATACGGCCCAGGAAACCGATGCTCTGCGTCGGCGAGTCCGTCCGGCACAGCCTCGCGGCGGCGGTGGCGGGGCCAGTTGTCCGGACCTGGCCTCATCGTGGCACCATGCCCTGACCGTTAAACTCCGCGCCCCCCCGCTCGCCACCGGATCCCCGCCCATGTCCGTGCCAGCCATACAGCCAGCCGCAGCAATCGATCGCGATTACAGTCTCGAGCACAAATATACACGTAGCGAAGGCCGCATCTACCTTTCCGGCGTACAGGCGCTCGTGCGCCTGCCGCTGATGCAGCAGATGCGCGATCGCGCCGCGGGACTCAACACCGCAGGTTTCATCTCCGGCTATCGCGGCTCGCCGCTCGGCGGCTTCGACCTGGAATTGTGGAAGGCCAAGAAGCACCTGAAGTCCTCCAGCATCGAGTTCACGCCGGGCCTCAACGAAGACCTCGGTGCGACCATGGTGTGGGGTTCGCAGCAGACCAACCTGTTTCCGGGCGCGAAATACGACGGCGTGTTCGCGATGTGGTACGGCAAGGGTCCCGGTGTGGATCGCTGCGGCGACGTATTCAAGCACGGCAACGCCGCCGGCACGTCCCAATACGGCGGCGTGCTCGCGCTGGCCGCCGACGACCACGCCTGCCGCTCGTCCACATTGCCGCATGGTTCCGAACTGGAATTCGTGTCCGCGATGATGCCGGTGCTCAATCCCGCCGGCGTGCAGGACATCCTCGACATGGGCATGCTCGGCTGGGCCATGTCGCGCTTCACCGGCCGCTGGGTAGGCTTCAAGACCATCGCCGAGACGGTCGAGTCCTCCGCCTCGGTCAACGTCAATCCGCACCAGCTCGATATCGTCATTCCGGAAGACTTCATCCTGCCTGCCGGCGGCCTGGGCATCCGCTGGCCGGATCCGCCGCTGGACCAGGAAATGCGCCTGCACCAGTACGCGGTGCAGGCCGCCGTCGCATTCGCGCGCGCCAACCGCATCGACCGCACCGTGATCGATTCGCCCAAGGCGCGCCTGGGCATCGTCACCACCGGCAAGAGTTACCTCGATGTGCTGCAGGCGCTGGAATACCTCGGCATCGGCGAGCGCGAAGCGGCCGACATCGGCCTGCGCGTCTACAAGGTCGGCATGACCTGGCCGCTGGAGCCCGTCGGCATCCGCGAATTCGCACGCGGCCTCGAAGACATCATCGTGGTCGAGGAAAAGCGCTCCTTCATCGAATCGCAGATGAAGGAACACATGTACAACTGGGACCACCACACGCGTCCCAGCATCGTCGGCAAGTACGACGAGGAGGACAACTGGATCCTGCCGTCGACGAACGAGCTGACGCCGGCGCGCATCGCGCGCGTCATCGCCAAGCGGCTCGCGCGCTTCTTCACCTCCGAAACCATCGAGAACCGCCTCGCGTTTCTCGCCGCCAAGGAGAAGGAACTCGCCCAGCCGCGCGCCAGCTTCCCGCGCGCCGCGCACTACTGCTCGGGCTGCCCGCACAACACATCCACCGTAGTGCCGGAAGGCTCGCGCGGCCTCGGCGGCATCGGCTGCCACTACATGGTCACGTGGATGGATCGCCGCACCGAGACCTTCACGCAGATGGGCGGTGAAGGCACGACCTGGTGCGGCCAGGCGCCGTTCACCGAAACCAAGCACGTCTTCCAGAACCTCGGGGACGGTACGTACTTCCATTCCGGCTCGCTCGCGATCCGCCAGTCGATCGCGGCCAAGGTCAACATCACCTACAAGATCCTCTACAACGACGCCGTTGCGATGACCGGTGGCCAGCCCGTCGACGGAACGCTGACCGTGCCCGACATCGCCCACCAGGTGCGCGCCGAGGGTGTGAAGACCATCGTCGTGCTGTCCGACGACATCGCCAAGTGGACGCGGCCGGAGATCTTTCCCGAAGGCGTGGAATTCCTCGACCGCAGCGAACTCGATGCAGTGCAGAAGCGTCTGCGCGAAACGTCCGGCGTCACTGTAATCATCTACGACCAGACCTGCGCGACCGAGAAGCGCCGGCGCCGCAAGCGCGGCAAGATGGAAGATCCGAAAAAGCGCGTCTTCATCAATACCCAGGTCTGCGAAGGCTGCGGCGACTGCGGCAAGAAATCGTTCTGTGTGTCGGTGTTGCCGAAGGAAACCGAATTCGGCCGCAAGCGCGAGATCGACCAGTCCAACTGCAACAAGGACTATTCCTGCGTCAAGGGCTTCTGCCCGAGCTTCGTCACCGTGCACGGCGGCGGCCTGAAAAAGCGCAAGAGTGTGGGCAAGGTCGATTTCGACGCACTGCCGCATCCGGTGTTCGCGACCGATCTCGCGCAGCCCTGGAACATTCTCGTCACCGGCATCGGCGGCACCGGCGTCGTCACGATCGGCGCGCTGGTCGGCATGGCCGCGCATCTGGAAGGCAAGGGCGCGACCGTGCTCGACCAGACCGGCCTGGCCCAGAAAGGCGGCGCGGTCACCTGCCACCTGCGCGTCGCGCGCGATCCGTCGGACATCCACGCCGTGCGCATCGCCGCGGGCGAAGCCGACCTCGTGCTCGGCTGCGACATGGTTGTGGTCAACGACTACTGGGCGCTGTCGAAGATCCGCGCCGGCCGCACGCACGCGGTGCTGAACACCTATGAAGCGATGCCGGGCACGTTCACCACGCGGCCCGACATGCAGTTCCCGGCTGCGCAGATCGTCGATGCGGTCAAGATCGCGCTCGGCGACGAAGCGCCGGAACTCGTCGACGCGACCGCCCTCGCCACGACGCTGCTCGGCGACTCGATCATGGGCAACCTGTTCATGCTCGGCTATGCCTGGCAGAAGGGCTGGGTGCCGCTGAGCCTCGACGCGCTGATCCGTGCGATCGAACTCAACGGTGCGGCGATCGAGCAGAACCGCGCCGCGTTCAACTGGGGCCGCATGGGCGCGCACGACATCGCGACCGTGCTCGCCGCCACCGGCAAGGACACGCAGCCGGCCATGCCCGACGCGCTCGCCCTCGGCGGCGACAGCCTGCTCGACGACCGCAGGATTTCGCCGGACCTCGACACTGTGATCGCGCGTCGGGTCGCGTTCCTGACCGAATACCAGAATGCGGCGTATGCACAAAAGTACCGCAGCCTGATCGACCAGGTACGCGCGGCGGAAACCGCCCGCGCCCCCGGCGCGAGCACGCTGAGCGAAACGGTCGCGCGTTACGCGTTCAAGCTCATGGCCTACAAGGACGAGTACGAAGTCGCGCGCCTGTACACCCAGCCGCAGTTCCTGCAGCAGATCCGCGACACCTTCGACGGCGACTACAAACTGCACTTTCATTTGGCCCCGCCGCTGCTCGCGCGCCGCGATAGCGAAGGCCACCTCGTCAAACGCGAATACGGTGCCTGGATGCTGACCGCGTTCAAGCTGCTGGCCAAGTTCAAGGGCCTGCGCGGCGGCGCGCTCGACGTGTTCGGCAAGACCGCCGAGCGGCGCATGGAGCGGCAGTGGATCGCCGACTACTTCACGACCGTCGAGGAGCTGCTGCGCACGCTGGACGCCGACAACCGCAGCCTCGCCGTCGAAATCGCGAGCGTGCCCGAACACATCCGCGGCTACGGCCACGTCAAGGAAGAGCACGAAGCCAAGGCCAAGGCACGCTGGAACGAACTGCTCTCGACCTGGCGCAATCCCAAGGCGCTGCCGGTCAAGCTGGTCGCCTGATTCCGCGCGGACACGCTGAGCTTCGTCCCCTGTATGCTTTGACCGATTGAACGGGAGCAGGCATGGGTACGAGGCTCAAGCGGATTGTCCTAAAGGGGTTTCGATCGATTCGTGAAGTCGATATCGAGCTCAGGTCTATCAATCTGCTGATCGGCGCCAATGGCGCTGGGAAATCGAATTTCCTCGGCTTCTTTAGCTTCATGCGACAGATCGTGAAGAAAGGCCTGCAGTCTTACGTGGTAGATCGGGGCGGACCGGACAGGCTACTGCATTTCGGGCGAAAAACGACCCCAGCGGTGGGATACCAGATTGAGTTTGAGGGCGGCTTCTACGAAGGCAGGCTGCTTGCAACGACCTCGAATCAGCTGCGTTTCGTGGAAGAGCGATGCCGGCGAACGGACGGGCATGCCAGTGATCCCGGTGTCGTCGAGCTCGGCTTTGGCGGCGGGCTCGAATCGCGAATTCCTTCGCACCCATCGGATTCGCTGTTGGGGTTGATTTACTCCCACATCGATAGCTGGCGCGTTTACCACTTTCACGACACCACCAGTACTGCTGGTGTGAAACTACAATCGTCCGTCGCCGACAACGTCGCCTTGCATGCCGACGCCAGCAATCTAGCCGCATTTTTGCTGCGGATTCAGGGCACGGCCAACTACGAACTCATCGTGCGCACGGTGCGTCAGGTCGCTCCGTTCTTCGAGGATTTCGTACTGGAGCCCGAAGATTCTGCCAGTCGGTTCGTGCGCTTGCGCTGGTCACACCGGGGTACGGACAGGATCTTTGACGCGTTCGAGCTTTCCGACGGCACATTGAGGTTCATCTGCCTCGCAACAGTGCTGCTGCAACCAGCTCTTCCGGAGCTTATCGTTCTTGATGAGCCGGAGCTCGGCCTGCACCCGTATGCGCTGAGTATTCTGGCGGGCCTGATGCGGGCGGTTCCATCGTCCACACAGATCGTCGCCGCGACGCAATCGGTCACTCTGGTCAATCAGTTCGACCTTGACGACATCGTGATCGTCGATCGAAGCGACGAGTCGACCATGCTGCGACGCCCGTCGCTTGACGAGCTGGACGCGTGGCTCGGCGAATACGGCATCGGGGATTTGTGGGAGAAGAACGTTATCGGCGGAACGCCGCGATGAAAAGGGTCGCCATTTCTGTCGAAGGTCGCACCGAGGAAGGGTTCATCAACGATCTGGTGGTTCCTCATCTCGCACGCTACAACGTGTTTCTGGAAGCAAAGCCAGTCGTGACGAAGACCATCATCGATGGGCCTAAT